>CAYFRD010000029.1:0-19284 GCA_964345555.1 uncultured Peptoniphilus sp.
CCATCAAAAATCCTTAAGAGGATGGATGGAACACAAACTATTTCACACTACCTAAGTTATGCTAACATATTCCAAAATCGCTTACAATATTTTAAAAAATTTGCTTCACATAGTAATGTATTAATCAATATTTCAATTAAAATTTAGACTTTTTCTTTCTAAAAGTAACTTTTTTATCCATTCTAATAACCTTTAGTTAATTATTTGTCAATTTTTCACTGAATTAAATCCTTTAGTACAAAATTTATGACAAACAAAAAAGCGTAACCTGTATTTTACAAGTTACGCTTTCATTGTGATTTTTTATTAAAATTTTAAAACTTCCTTAAGCTCTTCATATTCCAGCTGCTTATAAGACTTAGGCTTAATTACCATTTTGTTTAACCTCTTATTTATTCATTTTTACCGACCTTGTGTATTGATACTTCTTCGATAAGGCCATTACTTACTTTTTTAATTTCGTAGATGTAGTCGTTGTCTTCAATCATCTGTCCTTCTTCAATTTCCATTCCCTTTAAGTCCAGTAGCTTTGAAACCAATCCTCCTATGGTTACAGAATCTGATGATTCTATTTTATAGTTATAGATTCTGTTTATTTCTTCAATTTCAGATGCTCCTGAAAATACTTTTTCGCTACTCATAATTTTCATACTTGCTGAACCGGTTCCCTTTGATAAAAATTTTCTTGTGATGAACAGTATGGTTATTGCTACTACCCCCAGGAGAATATCAAACATATCGTCGGATTTTATCAACATTTTTCTTGCTATAACCAGAGTTATTAGGTGCACTGTAGTTGTATCGTTTTGTGTTACCAATAGTAATATAAATTCCATTGCTATTACCATCATCAACACATGAGATAGAAAGTTGTTAAAAAGAGTTGCACTTATTTCAACGTCGTTTTGAAGTATTTTTATATAATATTTCATAATGTCAGGAACTGATATTATTATTCCAATTATGAGCATGATAGATATCAATACTTCAAATACAAATATAGCTTTGTTTAGATATAGCATAAATTTTTTTCGGTTCATGTTATGCCTCCAAGGTTTTTATCATTTCTTTTTTCATTTTACTCAAGACTTTTTTTTCTATTCTTGATACGGTCATTTGTGAAATGTCCAGTTTTTTTGCTATTGATACTTGTGTGCTCCTGTTGAAGTATCTTTCTATCAATATGGTTTTTTCTACTTCATTTAAGTCGGACATGGCTTTTTCAAGTAAGTCGTTGACTTCTATCTTGTCAAAATATTTTTCATCTATACCTATTAAATCTCCTAAGTTGATCTCTTTGTCATCTCCGTTTAAATCATAAACTACGTCTAAAGATTGTGGAGAATAGACTTTACTTGCTTCTATGGTCTCAAGGATTTCTTCAGGTGTGGTGTTTAAGTAATCTGCTATTTCATTCACTGTAGGAGTTTTTTGGTATTGTTGCGAAAGATGGACTCTTGCGTTGTTTATTTTTTTTGATAGTTCCTGTATTCTTCTGGGAACTCTTATGGTCCATCCTTTGTCCCTGAAATATTTTTTAATTTCTCCTATTATTGTAGGTGTTGCGAAGGAAGAAAATTCAAATCCCTTTGACAGATCGTATCTCTCTATGGCATATATTAATCCTATGGATGCTACTTGAAATATATCGTCATAGTCTATACCTCTGCCGGCGTATTTTTTAGATAGAACTTCAGCGATGTAGAGGTGTTCCTTTATTAGAATATCTCTTATTTCCATGTCCTTTGTTTTTTCATATTCTTTAAACAGATCTTTTCTTTCTTCTTTGGTAAGTTTTCTGTTTAATTTATAGTATTGTTCGGCATTCATATTATTACCTACACTTTTGCAGTTATTATTAAACTTTCATCTTCTATTTCACATTTATCTACAAGACATTCCACTATCATCAATGGAAGCGATACTTCATCCAAGTTTCCTACATCTTTTTTGCAGATGTTTCCTATTTGGATTTTTATTTCATCGCCCGATACTGTAAATTCAACTTCTATTGTTTCTTTACAGTCCAGTTTAAGTGCTATGTTCAGGCATTCGCTAAGTGCCATTTTTAAATCTTCTATTTTGTCTATATCAAAATTCATACCTGTCAATATTCCCGATAAGAATAGTCTTAGGGAACTGAAATACTTGGCATTTGCGGGAATTTTGAGAATTATTGTTTCCATTTTTTACCTCATTTCAAATATATTGTCCAGTTTTGTTATAGTGAACAGTTTTTTTATGCTGGGTTTTATGTTTTGAACGGAAAATTTATGTTCATTTTTTTCGATTTCATTCAATATATACATAAATGCTCCCAGACCTGTAGAATCAATATATTCTAAATTAGTTCCGTCTATTAGTATATTTTTTTGATTTTCTTTGTAAAGATCCAAGACTTCTTTTTTAAATTTTGGAGTGGTATATACGTCCAGTTCCCCTTGCGGATAAATTATGAGCTCTTCCTTTACTTCATGTTTTATATTAAACACAGTTTCCTCCTTAATCTCCGATGTATGTAGCCACAGCTACTACTTCGGAATCCGTTATATTCATGAGCTTTACTCCTGATGTGGCACGTCCCATGGTGGATATTTCATCTACTTTTATTCTTATGATGATTCCTTCCACGGTTATTATCATTATTTCATCTTCCTTATCAACTACCTTTGAGGATACAAGGTTGCCTGTTTTTGATTTGGATCTGTAGGTTATCATGCCTTTTCCGGCGCGAGATTGTGTTCTGTATTCGGTCATTGGTGTTATTTTTCCATATCCCTTTTCAGAAATTACCAACATAAATTTTTGATCATCGGCTATTTGACATCCTACTACTTCATCATCTTCATCCAGTTCAATCGCCTTTACTCCCATGGAATTTCTTGCTGTATTTCTAACGTCTTTTTCGGAAAATCTTATGGATTTACCTTTTTTAGTGGCAATTACCACATCTTCATTGCCATTGGTGAGCATAGTTGCGATGATGGAATCCTCTTCTTTTAAATTCATGGAAATTATGCCTGTTTTTCTGATATTTTGGTATTCTTCAAAGGATGTTTTCTTTACAATTCCCTTTTTAGTTGCCATTAATATATTTAAGTCGGGATCGAATTCCCTCACCGGTATTATGGATTGAATGGTTTCTCCTGCTGATAATTCCAACAGATTGACTATCGCCATTCCCCTTGCCTGTCTTGAACTTTCAGGTATTTCGTATGTTTTAAGTCTATATACTCTTCCTAAATTTGTAAAGAATAATATTGAGTCATGGCTTGATGTCACAAACAGATCGCACACAAAATCTCCGTCCTTGGTACTCAAAGCGGATATACCTCTTCCACCTCTTCGTTGAGGTTTGTAAGTTCCTTCGGGCATTCTTTTTATATAGCCAAGTTTTGTAAGCGTGATTACAACATCTTCCTCTTTGATTATATCTTCTATGTCTATTTCAGATTCAGAAGATTTTATGACAGTTCTTCTTAGATCAGAATATTTTTCCTTGATTTCATTGAGTTCTTCTTTTATTTTAGTCATTAATTTGGAGTGGTCTTCTAAAATTTCAGTCAGTTCTCTAATAGTTTTAAGAAGTTCATTGTATTCGTTATCAAGCTTTTCCCTTTCCAATCCTGTGAGTCGTTTGATTCTCATGTCCAATATAGCTTGACCTTGAATATCTGAAAGTCCGAATTCAACTGTGAATTTTTCCTTAGCTTCATCATCATCCTTTGATGATCTTACTATCTCTATAATCCTGTCTATATTGTCAAGTGCTATTTTAAGTCCTTCAACTATATGTGCTCTTGCCTTTGATTTATCTAAATCAAATTTGGTCCTTCTGGTCACAACTTCTATTTGATGATCAACATAATGAGAAATAAGTTCTTTAAGATTTAAAACCTTGGGTACACCGTTTACAAGAGCCAAGTTTATTATCCCGAAGGTTATCTGCATTTGAGTATTTTTGTAAAGTTTGTTTAAAACTACATTGGGATGTGCATCTCTTTTTAAATCTATTACTATTCTGATTCCCTTTCGTGAGGATTCATCTCTAATTGCGGAGATTCCCTCTATTGTCTTATCCTTTACCAAAGACGCTATTTTAACTATTAAGTTGGATTTATTTACTTGGTAGGGAATTTCTCTTACTATTATACGTTGCTTATTTTTTACTTCTTCTATTTCTGCAACAGCTCTTATTTGAACTTTGCCCCTACCTGTTTCATAGGCTTCTTTTATACCTTCTCTCCCCATTATATAAGCACCTGTAGGGAAATCCGGCCCCTTTATGTCTTTCATAAGTTCTTTGATAGTGATGTCTTCGTTATCTATAAAACTTATTACTCCATCTATTACCTCTCTTAAATTGTGAGGAGGCATATTTGTCGCCATACCTACAGCTATTCCAGCCGATCCGTTTACTAAAAGGTTAGGAAATCTCGCAGGAAGTACCACAGGTTCAATTTCTTCTTCATCGAAGTTTGGTACCATGTCTACTGTATCTTTATTTATATCTCGCAGCATTTCAAGTGCTAATCTCGCCATTCGCACTTCAGTATAACGCATTGCAGCTGCTCCGTCTCCGTCTACATTTCCGAAGTTACCTTGTCCGTCCACCAAGGGATATCTTGTATTGAAAGGTTGGGCAAGTCTGACTGCAGCATCATAGATGGATGAATCACCGTGCGGGTGAAATTTACCCATTACATCTCCGACAAGCCTTGCGGATTTTTTATAAGGACCTCCTGGATTTAGTCCCAAAACTTGCATTCCATACAATATTCTTCTGTGGACAGGTTTTAAACCGTCCTTTACATCAGGTAATGCACGGGATACTATTACACTCATGGAATATTCGAGGTAAGACTTCCTCATTTTTTCCGACAGCTTTACATCGACTATTCCACTGTTTGAAAATTCACTCATATTTCCTCCTATGCATCTATATAATCAACATATTTTGCATTTTCTTGTATAAATTCACGTCTGGGTTCAACTTCAGATCCCATGAGCATGTCAAAAGTTTCATCGGCATAGACCAAATCGTCCAGTTCTACCTTCAATAATATTCTGTGGTCAGGATTCATGGTAGTCTCCCAAAGATCTTCCGCATTCATTTCTCCAAGACCTTTGTATCTCTTTATTTCATATTTTTTATCTCTTCCCAGTTCCTTGAGGGCACTTTGAAGTTCCGCTTCATCGTAACAGTATCTCACAGCTTTGTTTCTGTTTAAAATTCCAAAAAGCGGAGGTTTAGCCACATATACATGACCTTCTTCTATAAGAGGTCTTAAATATCTGAATAAAAATGTCAGCAGCAGTGTCATTATATGAGCACCATCTATATCGGCATCTGTCATTATTATTATTTTGTTGTATCTTAGATCTTCGATATTAAAATCCTCTCCGATACCTGTTCCGAAGGCAGTGATCATTGCCTTTATTTCTTCCGAATTCAAAACTCTATCTATTCTTGCCTTTTCCACATTCATTATTTTACCTCTTAGAGGTAAAATGGCCTGATAAGTGGAATCTCTTGCATCAGTTGCAGAACCTCCTGCAGAGTTACCTTCCACCAGAAATATCTCCGTAGTTTCATTATCTGTATTTTGACAGTCCTTTAACTTTCCGGGGAGTGCCATGCTGTCCAAGATGTTTTTCTTTCTTGAAAGATCCCTTGCCTTACGAGCAGCTTCTCTGGCTCTTCTGGCAGAAAGTGCCTTATCCAGTACGGATTTTGCTATCTTGGGATTTTCTTCCAAGAAGTTCTCCAAATTTTCAGATAAAACAGAATCAACTATACCTCTGATTTCTGAATTTCCCAATTTAGCCTTGGTCTGTCCCTCGAATTGAGGATTTGGAAGCTTGACAGATATCACAGCTGTGAGTCCTTCTCTGACATCTTCTCCTGAAAGATTTTCTTCCTTTTCTTTTATTATGTTGTACTTTCTTCCGTAGTCATTTATGGTTCTTGTGAGTGCTGATCTCAAACCTGATAGGTGAGTTCCGCCTTCTTCAGTATTTATATTGTTTGCGAAAGTGAGAACAGTTTCACTGTAGGAATCCGTGTATTGCAAAGCTACTTCCACTGCAACTTTTTCTCTGGTTTCATCTATATATATTATTTTTTTATGAATCGCATTTTTCTTTTTATTTATGAATTCCACGAAGGATTTTATTCCACCTTCGTAGAGATAAGTTTCTCTTTTATCTTTTCTTCTGTCTATAAATTCTATCTTTATGCCTTTATTAAGAAATGCCATCTCTCTAAATCTTCTGGACAGTACTTCATCATTGAATTCTACAGTATCAAATATTTCTCCGTCGGGCACAAAGTATATTTTTGTTCCTGTATCAGATTTATCCGTAGTTCCGATTATTTCAAGGTTGCTTACAGCATTGCCTCTGGAGAATTTCTGTTGGTGTATTTTTCCATTTCTCTTAATAGTTACAACTAATTCTATTGAAAGAGCATTTACAACTGAAACACCTACTCCGTGCAGACCTCCGGATACTGAATAAGCTTTGTTGTTGAATTTACCTCCGGCATGAAGTATGGTCAACACTGTTTCAACTGTGCTTTTTTTAGTCTGAGGATGAATTTCCGTTGGTATTCCCGAACCGTTATCAGTTACAGATATAGCACCGTTTTCATAAATTTCTATTATTATGTGGTCGCAGATTCCTGCCAAGGCTTCATCTATGGAGTTGTCAACTACTTCATAGACCAAGTGATGAAGTCCTTTTTCTCCTGTTGAGCCGATATACATACCCGGTCTTTTTCGCACAGGTTCAAGACCTGTTAAGACCTGAATATCCTCGGCACCGTAGTGTCTTTCATTGTTATTCATTACATTCTCCTGTCTATATTAAAAATTTTTCCCTTTTCAACTTTGTAGATACTTCCCTTCAAATCTTCAATTGCCAAATCATAACTTGTGGAGGTAATGAAGGTCTGAGTATCTGATATATTATTTATCAAGTATCTTATTCTGTTCCTGTCAAGTTCTGAAAAAACATCATCTAACAAAAGTATGGGATTGTTCTTTTTGTATTCTATTATTAAATCTATTTCAGATAATTTCAAAGAGAGTACAACTGTCCTTATCTCACCCTGTGATGCGTAATTCTTCGCAGAAAATCCGTTGATTTTAAAATCCAGATCATCTCTGTGAGGTCCTATGGTGGTGATCCTCTTTTCCAAATCAACAACAATAGCTTTGCTCAAACTCTCTTTAAAAGTTTTTTCTATATCTTCCTCAATATTAAATGCTATGGTACTCAGGTAAGTTATTTTGAAATCATCTCCCCCAGATAAAATTTTGAAGTGATGTTTGCAAAATTTTTCGAATATTCTAAGTATCTTGAGTCTTTCCTTAAGTATCTTCATTCCGTAATTTGCAAGTTGGAAATTGTAAACTTCCAACAAATTTTTGCAGTGTTCGCCCTTTAAATTGCTCTTTAAAAATTTATTTCTCTGAAAAACTATTTTTTTATAGGCTGATAAATTGTATTCGTATCCCGGGCTTATCATGGATATCAAATCATCTAAGTATCTTCTTCTCTCATTGGGAGATTGCTTTATCATATTGATGTCTGAGGGAGAAAAAATAACAGATCCCAGATTTTTTCTGTATTCTTTTATACTTTCCTGATTCTCGTTTATTTTAAATTTATTAGCTCCCTGCAGATCTATCTCCACTTCCAATTCATCTTCATATTCGAAATTTAAAATTCGGGATTTAAGCACTGCCTTATTTGAGTCAAGCTTTACAAAATCTCTATCTCTTGAACTTCTGAAGGATTTTCCGCAGGTGAGCATGTAAATCCCTTCAAGAAAATTGGTTTTGCCCATGGCGTTTTCTCCCAATAACAAATTCAAATTCGCATTGGGCTGAAAATTTAAGTATTCATAATTTCTAAATTTAAAAATCTCTAAATTTAAAATTTTCATCGTTCACCAAGTGTTCTTCCGAATTAAATGTGATTTTATCTCCTTTGTGAAGTTTTTTACCTCTTCTGGTTTCAACTTCTCCATTGACCGTCACTTGACCCGATTGAATTAAAATCTTAGCTTCTCCTCCGCTCTGAACTATGTTGTTCAGTTTCAAAAAATCGCTTAGTGTAATATAATCTTTTTCCATTGTTTTCTCCTAATTTGCCAGTCTTACAGGAAGAACCAGGTAGATATAATCAGGGTCATCTTCTTCATTTACTATACAAGGGTTAACCGAATCTGTGAAATTCAGTTTTAAATTGTCTCCGTTCATATTTTTTATTCCTTCAAGTAGGTATTTTGAATTGAAGGCTATTTTCAGTTCATCTCCGTCAACTTGCGACTCCACATTTTCCTTTACAGAACCTATTTCTGAATTGGAAGTAATCAATATGTCGGAATTGTTGATGTCCAATTTTACCAAGTTCGCTCTTTCTTCCTTAGCTAATAAAGATGCTCTTTCAAGGGCACTTTGTAATTGAAGTATGTTGGCAGTGGCTGTTGTACTGTGATCTTTTCTTATTAGTCCGTCGTAGTTGAAAAATTCTCCTGAGATCAATGTGCTGTATAGTTCAGTATTTTCAAGAGTGAATCTGATTTGATTGATGTTTAGATCTATTTTTATCGCCTTTTCTTCTTCTCCGATTATTTTTACCAATTCATTTAATGCTCTGGCAGGTATTATAGCTGAAGTGCTGATTTGCGTATTGGTTTTTATGCTTTTAAGAGCCATTCTGAATCCGTCCAATGCTACGAAATTTATCATTCCCGGAACTACATCCATAAATACTCCTGTGAAATTTTTTCTGGTTTCATCCAAAGAAACTGCAAAGGTCGTCTTTCTTACGGCATCTTTGAAGCTTTCGGTGTTTATCTCAATGCTCTGCTCATCATCCATTCTGGGCAAATCAGGAAATCCCGCTTCGTTTTGTACTTGTATATTGAAATCGGATCTTTTTGCATTTATATTCATATTGCTTTGTTCAACGGTGATATCTATTATTTCGTCTTGCAATCTTCTTGTTATTTCTCCAAAAAGCCTTGCATTTACTACGCATTTTCCGGGTTGATTAACGATGGTTGAGAGTTTGCTTTTTATGCTTACAGTTTCATCAGATGCGATTAAAGTGAGTTTATTTTCTTCAGCTATTAAAAGTATTCCTTCCAATATTTGCATAGTGGTTCTGCTGGAGATTGCTTTTTGAACAATATTGATGTGTTTTACAAGTTCTTTTCTATTGACTTTTATTTTCATTTTTTCCTCCAATCACATAAATAGTTATATAGATTAATAATAGTAATAGGGGTTGTTAATTTGTAGATAAGTACCTCAAAGTAAATAATCAACAATATTTGATAAGTTTTATAAAATGTGGATAACTTTGAATATTTATCTAAGTTACTAACATCACCCGGTTATTTCTTTTTTTAGATTATTGATCTTTATTTTTAAAGAAGTGTGCTTTTCCATATCCTTTTCAATTTTGTTATAGGCATGTATGACAGTTGAATGATCTCTTCCACCGAATTCTTCTCCGATTTTAGGAAGGGATAAATCTGTCAACTCTCTAGTTATAAACATGGCTATTTGCCTTGGATAGGCTATGTTTCTGGTCCTTTTTTTGGAGTTAATATCCGTAACTGAGATGTTGAAATGTTTACATACAACTTCTTTTATAATTTCCGTGTTTATTTCCTTTTCTTTCTTTGTGTTGTATATATCCTTTAAAATTATCTCAGCAGTTTCTTCATTGATGGAATTGGAAGTAAGTTTTGAATATGCCATTATTCTTGATAGAGCACCTTCAAGTTCTCTTATATTGCTTTTTACATTTTTGGCTATGAAATTTATCACATCTTCTGAAACGTCATATCCCTCATTATCTGCCTTAGATCTTAGTATTGCAATTCTTGTTTCAAGGTCGGGCGGTTGAATATCCACCACAAGTCCCCATGCAAATCTCGATATCAATCTTTCTTCAAGGGATTTTATCTCTTGAGGCGGCTTGTCCGAAGTAAGCACTATCTGTTTATTTTGGCTGTGAAGTTCATTGAAAGTGTGAAAGAATTCCTCCATAGTTCTGTCTTTGTCGGCGATAAATTGAATATCGTCAATAAGAAGTATGTCCACTTTTCTGTACTTGTTTCTGAACTTTTCATTTTGATTTGTTTGAATGGAATTTATAAGTTCGTTGGTGAATTGCTCACTTGTGACATAGAGTATTTTTTTACTTTCATCTAAATTGTTTACAAAGTGACCTATTGCTTGCATCAAGTGAGTTTTGCCCAGACCTACGCCTCCATATAAAAATAAAGGATTGGAGTGAGCTTCTGAAGGATCTTCGTAATTTTCAGCTACTGCAAGAGATGCAGCATGGGCGAATTCGTTACTCTTACCCACTACGAAATTTTCAAAAATATATTTAGGATTAAGTCTTGTAGCCGGTCTGTATTCTTTAATATTGCGATTGGATATCGGCATGTCTTCATCTTCAGTCAAAATTACCACATCATAATCTTCTCCCATAATCTCCTTTATGCATTTCTTTACTATTCTGAGCTGCGATGGATTATTAGTAAGTCTTGCCTTGATAAAATCTATAGGAACAGTGACATAGAAGATTTTTTTATCTTCGTTTATCTCCTTTAATTTCATATCTTTAAACCAAGTATCAAAAGAAACAGAGGTTATGGATTGAGCTTGGAGTTTATTCATGATATCGTTCCATAAATTATTTAATTTTATGTCCATGTATACCTCCTCAATTAATAATTAACAAAATAGAAATGTTATTATATTTATGTGTATAAAAAAACTAACAAAGTTATTAAATATGTTTATAAAATTTTATAAACATGTAAATATGTGGATAAGTATGTATTGAAATTGGCTATATTATTACAAAATGTCAAAAAAATAAGAGTTATAAACATTTTATAAACAAAATGTGAATAACTCCTATTATCAACAGTTGATTTTTATATCCACATCTCAAATTTTTATCTACATTTATTTTAACAAATAAACCCAAACTTATCAACAACCCGTAAGATTTGAAAACTGCTGTTTTCAGCTTATTTTTAATATTTTTTACAAATTAAAAACGAAGTATTTTAAAATCTCTCTAAATGAGTAATTTCTTGACTTTTAATGAGGATTTTCATATAATCTGTAAAGTATCCTTTAAGAAAGTAGGTGAAAAATTTGAAAAGAACATACCAACCTAAAAACAGGCAAAGAAAAAGAGAACACGGTTTCAGAGCAAGAATGAAAACCAGATCAGGCAGAAATGTAATCAAGGCGAGAAGAAGAAAGGGCAGAAAAATTCTTTCAGCATAAGCTAATGAATATGAAGGATTGTTATCTAAGAAAAAATATTGATTTTCAAAGGGTATATAAAAAACGAAATATAAATGGAAATAGACACATTACCGTATTTTTTAAGAAAAACAGCTTAGACCGCAAAAGGGTGGGATTTACCATCACTAAAAAATTAGGCAATGCAGTTGTAAGAAACAAACTCAAGAGAAGATTGAGAGAAATATACAGATCTAACTTTTCTTTGATAAAAGAAGGATATGACTATATATTTGTTATGAAAAAATCTTCTGTGGATTTATCCTATGCTGAATTGGAAAAATCCTTTAAACACATTTGTAAAAAAATAGGGTGATTTATTTGAAAAGTGTAATGAAACTGATAATAAGATTTTATCAAAGGGTTATTTCTAAATATATATTAGTGGGATCTCATTGTAGATTTTATCCCACATGTTCTGAATATGCCTACCAAGCTTACGATAAGTATGGATTTTTCAAGGGCACTTACTTGACTGTAAGGAGAATTTTAAAATGTCATCCTTTTCATAAGGGTGGATACGATCCTCTAGTATAAGGAGGCATAATGAGTGCTATAAGCAGAGTGCTTGGAATGTTTTTAAAATTTGTATATGATGTAATTGCCGCAGCATTACCAAGCGAACCTGAAAACATATCTTTTTTTGCTATTTCAATAATCATAGCCACGATTATAATAAAACTCGCAGTACTTCCCGTCAATATATCCATGATGAGAAATCAAAAGAAAATGGCGGAACTGCAACCTGAACTTGAAAAATTGCAAAAAAAATATAAAAATGATCCTCAAACTCTTGCCATGAAACAGCAAAAACTTTACAAGGATTCCAACTATAATGTTTTTGCGGGTTGTCTACCGATGATAGTGCAGATGATTGTACTTATCGCATTTTATAGAGTTTTTATGGAACCGGCAAAGTACGCCTTTACAGACGCAACATTTTTCAACAGCATGAATAAAAACTTTTTCTATATTGACAGTCTGGAAAGCGTAGATAAAACTATGATACTTGCTGGCGTAGCAGGTATAACCACATTCTTGACTTCATTTGTAACTATGAAAAACCCTGCATCACAAGCGACGCAGACAGCTCAAACAAAATCAATGCAAAGCACCATGATGATAGTCATGCCGCTTATGATATTTTGGATGGGTAGAAATTTTCAATCGGGACTTCTTTTGTACTGGGTTGTCGGAAATATATTCTCAGTAATACAACAGTTAATAACCAACAAAATGGTCTCAAGGAAAGTAGCGGAGGAAGTTAAATGAATTATGTAATTAAAAGAGCAAAAACTGTAGAAGAAGCTGTAAGTGAGGCTCTAAAAGAATTAAAACTGAATAAGGATCAAGTAAAAATCGAAATACTTGAAGAACCTTCAAAGGGGTTTCTGGGACTTATAGGTTCTAAGGAAGCCACGGTTAAAGTCTCAAAACTGCAAACCAACTCCGATATATTGAGGGAAATATTCAGCAATTCTTACTCAGAGAAGAGTCAAAATGACCCAATAGGGGATAAAACTGAAAACAACGAAATAAGAATAAAAGATTACCACAGAGATGACAAGATTATAAAAGAAGAAATGATAAAAAATGAAGTGGAATACTTTGACGATGATGATATAGTACATGAAAATGAAGACGTCGTACAAAGTGACACAAGAGAAATAGACTCCATAATCAGAGAATTTTTAGACAAAATACTCACATCCTTAGATCTTGACTATGAACTTGCCATCGAGAGAAAAGACAATCAAATAGATGTGGAAATACGTGGAGATGAACAAAAACTCGGAATTGTAATCGGAAAAAGAGGTGTTACGCTGGATTCAATCCAATATATTCTAAGCCTATTGGTCAACAAGGCTTCGAATGAATATATAAGAGTGGTATTGGATTCTTCAAACTACAGACAAAAGAGAAGGGAAACTCTCAGGGAATTGGCGGAAAAAATGGCGGCAAAGGTATTGTCAACCAACAGATCCGTAAGACTTGAGCCGATGAATTCTCTGGACAGAAAAATAATCCATGAAGCCCTTCAAAGCTACGAAGGAGTAATAACTCACTCCGAGGGCAAAGATCCCTTTAGAAAAGTGGTAATTCAAAAGGAAAGAAAGTATTAAAATTCATACTGAAGAAAAAAGCTATGGACATCAAGTTCATAGCTTTTTTGTAGTAGTTACCAATATTTTTATCAAGCTAAAATTATAAAAAGCAATAGTTTTAATTGACAAAAGGATTTTATTTAATGTATTATATAAATATAGTTAAATAAGATTTAATGTGAATTATGTATGCTGCTTCATTTTGTGTGAGTTATAACAATAATTCAATAAGCTTGTGAGACCCAGCGAAACATTGTTTGATGTTTTGTTGGGTCTTTTTGTATATAAACAGCTGAAAGGAGGAGATAAATTGAATTTAGAAAAATATGTTGAAGATCAAAAGGATGAAATGATAAGCACTCTTCAAGATGTAATAAGAATAAAAAGCGTAAGAGAAGATGCGAAGAAAGATGCCCCCTACGGACAGGGCGTTCTGGATTGCCTGAATCACGTTCTAAAAATTGCGGAAAGCATGGGATTTAAAACAGTAAACGTAGACAACTATATGGGTTATGCCGAATACGGTCAAGGTAAGGATATGGTGGCGGTGCTTGGTCATCTGGATGTGGTTCCTGAGGGAACAGGCTGGAGTATGGATCCCTACGGAGCGGATATCAAAGACGGAAATATATATGGAAGAGGAGCAATTGATGACAAGGGACCTGTGATTGCAAGTCTATATGCATTGAAAGCTGTCAAGGAATCGGGACTTGAAATTGGTAAAAGAATAAGAATACTCTTCGGAACCAATGAAGAAACAGGCAGCGAAGACATGAAGTACTACTTAGACAAAGGTGGAGAAGTTCCTGTGAGTGGTTTTACGCCTGATGGAGAATACCCGGCAATAAACGGCGAAAAAGGAATAATAAATGTGACCTTCAAAAAAAATCTTACACCTGCAGGAGATTTAAAACTTGTTAAAATAGAAGGCGGCACAGCTCTCAACGTGGCACCTGCCAATGCCTATGCAGAATTTTCCTGCGATGAAAAAACAAAGGTCGATTTAAAAAATTTACTCGAAGACGAAGAGGACATAAAAATCGAAATCACAGGCGAAGGATTTATAGTTAGAGCCAAAGGAAGAGAAGCACACGGTTCCACACCAGAAAAGGGCAAGAATGCCATAGGAAGGCTGCTAATCTTTTTAAATAAATTGCCTCTTGAAGGAGATTTAAAATCGGCAGTGAAATTTTTATCTGAAAAAATCGGACTGGAAACCAACGGCAAATCTTTGGGAATTGATTTATATGATGACATTTCAAAGGGTCTGACACTGAACATGGGGCTTTTAAATGCAGATGAAAATTCTTTAGAAGTGAAGATAAACTACAGATATCCCGTGACTAAATCCTACGATGACTGCGCACCGAAAATGTATGAGGCATTTACTAACAACGGATTTGAAAAAGTAGCCGAAACCCATAAAAAATCTCTGTATATAGATGAAAACACCGATTTTTTGCAAACTCTTTTAAAAGTATATGAAGAAAAAACGGGGAATGCGGCAAAACCCATATCCATAGGTGGAGGAACTTATGCAAAGGCGATTCCCAACATAGTTGCATACGGACCTATATTTCCGGGAGATGAAGTAAGAGAGCATTTACCCGACGAATTTATAGAGATAGACAAGCTGATGGCCAATGCAAAAATCTATGCAGAGGCAATGTATAGACTTGCAAAATAATCAAGGAGGTAGAAGGAAATGAAGATAACTAAAATACGATTGGGAAAGATATCTGTTCCTCTTCGTGTACCATTTAAGACGGCAGTGAGATCCGTGGACAGTGTAGAAGACGTAATAGTGGAAATTCACACTGATACGGGTCATGTAGGATACGGCGAAGCTCCGCCAACGGGTCTTGTTACAGGAGATACAACAGGAGCGATAATAGGAGCCTTTACAGATCATATAAATAAGATTTTAGTCGGCAGAGATATTGACGATTTGGAAAATCTAATGAATGATTTGGATGCCTGCATCATCAAGAACACAAGTGCAAAGGCAGCTGCTGATATGGCGATTTATGATCTATACGGACAACTTTACAACATTCCCGTATATAAATTGCTTGGCGGCAGCAGAAAAAAGATTGCCACGGACATAACCATAAGCGTAAATCCTCCCGAAGAAATGGCAAGAGATGCAATAAATGCAGTGGAAAGAGGATACGATACGCTGAAAGTAAAGGTTGGAATCGATCATAGTTTAGACGTTGCAAGACTTGAAGCGGTGAGAAATGCAGCAGGCAAAGATGTAAAGATAAGAATCGACGCAAACCAAGCTTGGCAACCCAAGGAAGCAGTGAGAATTCTCGACAAGATGCAGGAAAAAGGACTGGATCTTGAACTTTGTGAACAACCGGTTATTGCTCACGATTTAGAAGGACTTAAACTTGTTACACAACATTCACCCGTACCTGTAATGGCTGATGAAAGTATCTACTCTCCACGTGATGCAATGAAAATTATCCAAATGAGAGCAGCTGATATCATCAACATCAAACTAATGAAGTGCGGCGGAATTCACAACGGATTAAAAATCGCCTATGCTTGTGAAATGATGGATGTGGAATGTATGATAGGCTGTATGCTTGAAGCTAAGATAAGCGTCAATGCGGCAGTTCATCTCGCTTGTGCAAAACAAGTAATAACAAGAGTTGACTTGGACGGACCTGTGCTTTGCACTGAAGACCCAATTATAGGAGGAGCTGTCTTTAATGAAAAGGACATCACCGTATCCGACGAACCAGGTCTTGGAATTAAAGGAATAGAAAAAATACAATACTTAGATATTTAAAATTAAATGACAATATGAAGGGAGAGAATTTATGGTTATTACTAACGGATTTACATACATAGCATTTTTGATGTTTATAGCCGGAGGTCTGCTGGCTTTGGAAAAATACACAAAGTGGAAAGTATTTGAGATAGTACCTCCACTGGTATTTATATATGTTATAAATATGATATTCTGCACCATGGGATTGTACGCATCAGAAGAAGTCTCCGCAGCTTATGGAGTTTTAAAAAACAATTTGCTCTACGCAATGATTTTTGTAATGTTGCTGCGTTGTGATTTCAGAAGTCTTGCTAAACTTGGCGGAAGAATGGCTGCAATATTTATGGGTTGTACAGTAACACTGTTCATCGGAACACTTGTCGGTTATCCAATATTCAAGGGAATGTTGGGCGAAGATACATGGGGAGCGGTAGCTGCTCTATATGCATCATGGGTTGGAGGATCTGCAAACATGGCTGCAATGCAAGCAGCATTACCCATAGACCCCGGTGCTTTCGGAAGTGCACTTGCACTTGATACCGTATGCTATTCACTTTGGATCGCTCTGTTGCTTTTCATGGTACGCTATGAAAAGAAATGGAACGACATGGTAAAAGCCGACACTTCCAAACTTCAAGCAGTAGCAGATGCAGCAGCTGCGGAAGTGGCAGGAGAAAAGAGAAAGGCAACAGCTGCCGATTGGATTTTCCTAATAGGTGTTTCACTAATGGTATCGGCAATATCTCAAAGAGTGGGATTATTCTTAAATGAAGCTCTTGCAGGAGCAGGACTTGCAATGTTTGACAAGGGAACAATGACCACGGTATTTGTAACTATTTTAGGATTAATCTGCGCACTAAGCCCTCTGGGCAAAGTACCCGCAGTGGAAGAACTTTCAAACGTATATCTATATGCAGTAGTTTCAATGCTCGCTTCCATGGCATCAGTTACTGACCTGATCAATGCACCTATGTGGGTAGTATACGGCGTGTTTATACTGGCATTGCATGTAATAGGAATGTATATATTGTCAAAGATGTTCCATTGGGATTTATGTATGATTTCCACAGCATCTCTTGCAAATATAGGCGGTTCCGCATCGGCACCCATAGTTGCGTCCGCATATGATTCGTCTTATGCGGGTATAGGAGTATTGATGGGAGTACTTGGAGCTGCAGTAGGTAACTTTGCAGGACTATTAATGGGATATATATTGAAGATGATTGCATAGTTTTGTAAAAAATGACCTGTACCGTAAGGCGCAGGTTATTTTTGTGTTTTTTGTGAGGACAAAATTATAAAAGATATTTAAACTATGTAAAATACATTTAAAGAAAAGATTCCATATGTTATAATAATCACAAAAGAGCACGAAAGAAGTTGACAATCCATGAAGAGCTTAAATACAATCATCAGACAGACATACAGAACTATAAGTCTGTATTTTTTTGAAATAAGTTTTTTTAGTAAGTAAAGACATACCTATGGGATATGTGTATCTTTACTTACTTTTTTTATAAATTTTCAACTATTAAGGAGGAATAAATTTGAAAAAGTTGACGCAAAAAATCAATGGGTTTGATTATGACCTTATTGATGATGTTGGGTGTGATAGCGGTGCCTACGTCATCAATTGCAGAAGAACTTACATTGGGGTATACTCTATGGTTTAATATGGATGTTCAAGAAGTGTTAGGTGAAGATGGTCATTCTACACCTTATGAATTTGGTAAAGTTGATCCTGCAGTGGATGCGGCGTGGAGAACCATGAAAATCTATGTGACGGACTCCAAAGGTAACACCGTAGAAGTAAATCCCGTACCCGCAGACAGCGACGAATGGGAACGAAGGGTGAACGCACTATATGATCCAAATGAAGAAGTTACCATAAAAGTAGATACCGGAACACTACCTGATGGCTATCATTTGTCCTATACATATGAGGATGAGGGATCAAGACAACTTTTGCCGGTTACAAAGGGCGGATATGATGAAGTAAAGGTCAAGATGGATGGAGATAACAAATTCTTCAGAATTTCCTTGGGTAAAATGGATGTGCGATTTGATCCCACAGGAGGGACTATAGAGGGCAGCAGTGATCCCGTAGACAGGAGAGTTAACAAGGACAATACTGTGGATTTTCCGGCGAATCCTGTAAAAGATAAATTCACCTTTGACGGTTGGTACACTAAATCACCGGAAGAGTATGGAGGAGAAATTATTAAATGGACTTCTCAACATAAATTTTCCGACTACAACAGAGATTGGATTGACTATAATGAAGAAAGTATAGATCCCCTTTATGACGGAATATTTTTACTTAGAGCGTCGTGGGTTGCAGAAGTGACCTTTGTAAATGATGGAGAAACCCATGCAACTGTGAGGGTGGAACCGGATAAGACCATTAACGGTGATACTTTAACCGATGAATCAATGCCCGAAGCTCCCTTTAAGTTCGGATATGTATTTAAGGAATGGAATACCGAACAGGACGGAACAGGCACAGCATTCACAGGTGATACGAAAGTTAGTGAAAACATGAAAGTTTATGCGATTTATACTAAGATAGATCTTCCTATACTGCCCATTACACCCTCACCTATAAAACCTATGCCTGCAGGAGCACTCTATATAGATCCTAACACAGCTGTTAAACCGATTGAACCTAAGCGAGAATTAAAGGGACAAACTCACTATCAATACTTGCAAGGATATGAAGATTTCACTTTTAAACCGGAAAACTACATGACCAGAGAAGAAGTAACTGTGATGTTATACAGACTTTTATCAGACAAACCTGCAAAGGATCATGTGTACAAATATAATTTCTCCGATGTTGATGTGAACAGATGGTCTGCAGCTGCCATTTCTTATATGAATGAATTGGGAATCATCAAGGGTTATCCCGATGGAACATTCAGACCTCATACGTGCATAACAAGAGCGGAGTTTGCAGCTATAATAACCAGATTTGCAAAGACGACAGATAAAGGTGGAATGGCAACTCTTTTTTAGACAGTTTTATACCGAACAGAAATAACTATGC
>CAYFRD010000030.1:0-17695 GCA_964345555.1 uncultured Peptoniphilus sp.
GGCTATGCCTTAGAACAAATGGTTACAAACCTCGGCGGACTTGTGGTCAATAACGAAAATGGCAGAAGCGGTGAAGCCACAGAAGTTGCCTATCAACCGCAAATGACTAAGATTTTCGAAGTTATCAGCAGTCTTGTGAGCACGGGAGACTTTTCAAATTATGGAAGCAGTTCCGATAATGCAGTTTCAGGATTTTATAACAAGGACATGGCTATGTTCATTCACACATCGGCATTGGCAAGAGCTATAATAGACGGAGCACCCTTTGAAGTGGGTATGGCAAATCTACCCGGCTTTGAAGGAACAGAACCCGAAGGAGTTTATGCAGCAGGCGGAGCAATCGTAGCAGTGAACAACATGAGCGAAGATGAAGAAGCGGGAGTTATGGAATTTTTGAAATATGCGACATCGGCTGAAACACAAGCACAATGGGCAGGTGATACGGGATACTTCCCCATAAATAAAAATTCCTATGAAACGGACACCATGAAAGCAGTCTACACAGACTATCCTCAATTTAAAATTGCATCGGATCAATTCCTTGCATCAAAACAAACCATTGCCACGGCAGGGCCTCTATTGGCTCAATTGCCACAACTTAGAAATGACTTGGCTGCAGCGGTGGAAGCGGTATTCACAGGGGCAGATCCTGCGACCGAAGTAGATAAAGCGGCAGATGCCACAAACAGAAAAATTCAAGCAGGACAATAATCTATCTTATAAAAAAGTGAACCGACGTGTGAAGCATTATTTCACAGTTCGGTTCTTTTTTATATGAAGAATATTTCCTATTAGATTGAGGTTTTATATGAAACTGCAAATATCATATTACATTTTTATCAAGATATGGAAGAAAAGAATTTTATATAATTAAGAGATCAGAAATAGTTTTATAATCTAACATATGAGACTGTATACAAAATCTCCTGGGATTATCCGTCCGATTCAACTTCACCATTTGCATTCGTTTTTTATATTAGTAAAATTATTTAAAAAATCATAGGTGTTAATAATGAATATAAAATTATATATGTTATTATTTGTTTGGACACTTAACAGATTGCTGAAATAATTAAAATGTTACATAGTTTAAACGGGTGTTTAATAAAAGCCTTTAAAGAGCTACTATCTCTTCAAAGGCTTTTGCATTTTTAAATTATCTATTTGGTGTTAATTAATTTTTAAATATTGAGAATTTTCGATTATCTTCAGCATTAAATCTCTTCCCTTTAGTAATGAAGATGTGGGGATCAGTTCGTTTCTTCCGTGGAAGTTGTACCCACCTGTGAAGATATTTGGGCAAGGAAGTCCCATGTAGGATAGGGTTGCTCCGTCGGTGCCGCCTCTTATGGGTGCGATTTTGGGAATTATATTCAGATCTTCCATAGATTTCTTTGCAAGGTCGATTATATACATATGGGGTTCTATTTTTTCCCTCATGTTGTAATAGCTGTCTTTCAAATGCATTTCAACGGTGTTTTCACCGTATTTTTTATTTAAGAATTCAACTATGGCTAAAATCAAAGCTTTTTTTTCGCTGAATTTGTCCATGGAGTGATCTCTTATGATGTAGTGCATTTCAGTTTTTTCTACATTTCCGTCAATGGAGTTCAACAGGAAAAAACCTTCGTAGCCTTCCGTATACTCGGGTCGCATGTTTACGGGAAGCATTGAGTGAAGTTCCATGGCTATGAGCATAGAGTTAATCATTATATCCTTTGCTGAACCGGGGTGCACGTTTTTACCTTTGATAGTAATGGTTGCGCTTGCTCCGTTGAAGTTTTCGTATTCCAATTCTCCTACTGGACCTCCGTCAAAGGTGTAGGCGAAGTCCGCATCAAAGTAGGGTACGTTGAATTTGTTTGCTCCTCTACCGATTTCCTCGTCGGGAGTGAAGGCTATCTTTATATCCCCATGTTCAATTTGCGGATTGGTAAGCAGGTGTTCAACAGCTGAAACTATTATTGCTATTCCCGCCTTATCATCTGCTCCCAAGAGTGTGGTGCCGTCTGTGACTATGAGTTCCTCTCCAATCAAGTCCTTTAAAAATGTGAATTCAGCTTCACTTGTAGTGTACTCTTCATTTAACTGAATATCTCCACCTGTGTACTTAATTATCTTGGCTTTTACATCCTTGCCGGAAATGTCGGGTGATGTGTCCATGTGGGCGATAAATCCTATCTTAGGGAAATTTTTGTCGCTGTTTGATTTCAAAGATGCATATACGTAACCGTATTCGTCAATCGTAGCATCCTCAAGTCCCAGTTCCTTTAATTCATTAACGAGATAGTTACCCAGCACCAATTGACCCTTTGTAGAAGGAATGGAAGTTGAGTTTTCATCTGATGTTGTTTCAAAGGAAGTGTATTTTAAAAATCTATCTATAATTTTTTGCATATTATCTCCTCCAAAAAAATTATATCACAATTGTGCTATGGTATTCAGCTATCTTTTAAATCTCGGAATTCTTATATATAATAGAGGGAGAATAAAAGAGGGGTAATTATGGAAAATACAAATAATTTATTTACAAATTTGTTGTTTTTAGGGATTCTATTGGCGTTGATATTTTATTCCTACAAACAAAACAAAAAACAGAATGCAATAGCTTTTTCAGTGGTAGCTGTCTTGTATGTGTTGTATATTTTTAAAGCGTGGATAATATGAAAGTGGCAGTTATCGGGGGAGGTGTCTCCGGTTGTTTTGCAGCCATCGCTCTTAAAAGAGCGGGCATCGATGTGGATATAATAGAACGCAAGGACAGGGCTTTAAAAAAACTGCTCGCCACAGGCAACGGAAGGTGCAATCTGACCAATGCGAAGTTTTCAAAGGATTGCTACAATCATCCGGACTTTGTGGAAGCAGCTTTTGATTTAAATGACAACGAAGATTTTATAAACTATTTAAAAATCTTGGGTATTTTGACTGTGGAAGAGGAACTTGGCAGGATTTATCCAATGAGTTTAAAAGCTCAAAATGTGGTGAATTTGCTTCTCAAAGAGATGAAGCAGCTACAAATTTCCGTGCATCTTTCTGATCCCGTGATTTCAATTGAAAAAAAGAGAAAGTTTGAACTAAAAACTAATGAAGAGATTTTTCACTGTGACAAGGTGGTTTTTGCCTGCGGAGGAAGCTCTGCACCGAAATTCGGTACAGATGGCAAGAGTTATAAATTGCTTGAGGATTTGGGACATAGTTTAACAGACCTGTATCCGGCTCTTACACAGATAAAACTGAACAGCGAGTATTTAAAGCAAATTAGCGGCGTTAAGGTGTTGGGAGAGATATCCTTATTTTGTGACGGGGAGAAAAAAGTCAGTGATTTCGGAGAAATACTTTTCACCGACTATGGAGTGAGCGGTCCGCCCGTTCTCAATCTGTCAAAGCACGTAAGTTTATCTAAGGGAAATAAATATATTGAAATGCCTCTTATCAATATGCTTAAAGATGAGGAATTAATGCGAGAGGAAATTATTTCACAGATATATATGTTAGATTATTTTTCGTTAGAGAGATTTTTGACGGGAATAATGGATAAGAAATTGATTAATTATGTGGTTGATAGACTTGAGGCGGATAGAGAAGACAGTTTGTCGGGATTAGATGATTTACAAAGGAGAGAACTGGTCGATTTGTTGTTTAAATCACAATTTGAAGTCCTGGGAACGAGAGGTTTTGAGAATTCTCATGTTACCAGTGGAGGAGTGGACATTTCACAAATAGACGAAAATACTATGGAATCAAAGATAATTAAAGGGCTATATGTAATAGGAGAAGCCTTGGATATTGATGGAGAATGCGGAGGATACAATATTCAATGGGCATTCAGTTCCGCAATGTTGTGTGCAAAAAGCATAGTGGGACATTAAAATATTTTCAAATTATATTTATTTAATTTAAGGGCGGGCGTTTATGTCCGCTTGCTGATATATTTGGAATATAGGAATTATCCCATATCTTCTATTTATTGGGTTACACAAGAATTGAATCTTTAACTTTACTTAGATTTTGAAGTATTTCAATAAATACAGTATTATGATATAATTTAGTTTCGGTAATGGAGGTATATATGTTTTATTTAAACAAGCTTCTAAATCAACATGGAACTATCGACGTATCCGTAGTGGGTACGGGATTAATGGGAACATCCTTGATAACTCAACTGAATTTATTGGACAATTTCAGTCCGAGAGCGGTATCTTCGAGGAAGATTGATTCCGTCCTCTCCGCCTATGAAAGAGCAGGCATTCATAGAGATAGGATAAAGATCGTAGATGATTTTGATTCCGCCTTATCCTATTTCAATGAAGGGTTCTTTATTGCGAGCACCGACTCAAAAATTGCTGCATCTCTTGGAGATTGCGTGGTGGATTGTACGGGGGATACAGAAGAAGGAGTGAGAATTTGTCTTCAAGCTATAGAATCGGGTATTGATATAGTCAGCTTAAATGTGGAGATGGACGCCACGGTGGGTCCCTATTTGAAAGTTTTAGCTGACAGAGCAGGAGTAGTCTACTCGGGGACGGCAGGCGATGAACCGGGGGCCATTATGGAACTCTATGAATTTGCGAAATTTTCCGGATTTGAAGTATTGGTTTTGGGTAAAGGCAAGAACAACAAGCTGAACAACTATATAACAAATGTAGAACTTAAAGAGGAAGCCAAAGCAAAAAATTTAAATCCAAAAATGCTAACTTCCTTTGTGGACGGAACCAATACCATGGTGGAACTTAATTCCGTATGCAATGCCACGGGTTTTGTGCCCGACGTGCGAGGTTGTCATTATTTTAAAACAGATAAGGATAATTTGGCAAGGGACATAGACTTAATAGAAAAAGGTTCTAAACTGAAAAGCTACGGAGTTGTGGATTTTGCAGCAGGTGTGGCACCGGGGGTCTTTGCTATAGTCAGAGCGGGACATGATATAATTGACCGCGAGATGAAGTTTTTATCCATGGTAGAAGGACCTAATTACGCATTGTACAGACCTTATCACTTGACCAGTATAGAAACACCCATATCAATTGCAAGAGCAGTGTTGTTGAAGGATGCCACTATTGAACCGACAGGCAAACCCGTGGCGGAAACAATCACTGTTGCAAAGAGAGATCTAAGAGCAGGCGAATTCATAGAAGGAATAGGAAGCGATGATGTATTCGGTTCTCTGGAGAGGGCGGACATTCAAGTAGAAGAAAATCTGTTGCCCATAGGTTTGGTAGTTGGAAGCACAAAAATGCTTAAAGACATAAAAAAGGGAACACCGATAAAGTATGAAGATGTGTGTTTGGATGAAAATTCTGAAATAGTGAAGCTCAGAAGATTACAAGACAAATTTTGGGTTGACTAAGAGGAGTTTTCATAATAGAATGAAATCATTGTAAAGAAGAGGTTGTTAATATGAGAATTACACAAGAGACGGATTATGCCTTTAGAATAATTCGACATTTAGCTCAGAATGAAGATAAAATTGTCGGAGCTCCCAAAATTTCCGAATCGGAGTATGTACCTAAGAGATTCACCTTGAGAATTTTGAGGAAACTTAATCTTGCAGGGATAACCGATGCAAAAAGGGGAGCCAATGGCGGATTTTTTCTAAAGAAGCCTAAGGAAGATATAACTTTATACGATATTATATTGGCAATTGAAGGACCTATTGTCATCAATAGGTGCCAAGACAGTGAAGATCCCTATTGTTCTAAAAACTGTGCCATGGGTACGGATTTCAGCACTTGCGGATTTCACAACGCACTTGGCGAAATACAATCTAACATAATCGATATGTTCAAGAATTTGAAAATGTCGGATTTTGTATCGGCGTAGATAAAGACGGGCGTATTAAAAAATTTCTCAGAGAGTGTCGTTTGGTGAAAGACATAAATTTTTTCTTATGCAAATCAACTTTTGAGCTGAAGGCTTGTTACCTTAGACTAAGAGAGATATTTATTATAACTAGGGTGGTACCGCGGTTAATTCGTCCCTTTCGCATAGGAAGGGACTTTTTTATTTAAAGGAGGAAAATTCGGTTAATGAAGGTATTTAATGAACTTTCAAAGGAACCTGTGAAAAATAGAGAGGGAAAAATTTCAGAATATTGGAAAGAAATAGACCTTCTTCACAGATCGGTAACTACAAGAGAGGGCAAGGACCCCTATATATTTTATGAAGGACCACCGACTGCCAACGGTCGTCCGGGAATTCATCATGTAATGGCGAGAACGCTGAAGGACTTTACTTGCAGATTCAAGACCATGCAAGGCTACAAAGTAAACAGAAAAGCCGGCTGGGACACTCATGGTCTGCCGGTGGAAATCGAAGTGGAAAAGAAACTGGGGCTTAAAAACAAACAGGACATTGAAAAATACGGTGTTGCAAAATTCAACCAAATGTGCAAGGAATCAGTATTTGAATATGAAAAGGAATGGAGAATTCTCACTGAGAGAATGGCATACCTCATAGATTTAGATGATCCATACATCACCCTTAACAACGACTACATCGAATCCGTATGGCATATATTGGACAAGATGTTCAAAGACGGACTAATTTACGAAGGTCATAAAATTCTGCCCTACTGCCCCAGATGCGGAACAGGACTTGCATCTCACGAAGTAGCGCAAGGTTATGAAGAGATAAAAACCGAAACTGTTACAGCCAAATTCAAACGCAAAGATGAAGACGAATACTTTTTGGCGTGGACAACTACACCGTGGACTCTTCCATCAAATGTGAGCTTGACTGTTCATCCCGACGTTGAATATGTAAAGGTGAAATTTGAAGGTGAAGTTTACTACTTGGCAAAGGATCTTGCAGCCAAGGTTCTTGAGGGTGAATACGAAGTTCTGGAAACTCTCAAGGGCAAAGACATGGAATTCATGGAATACGAACAGCTGATTCCCTTTATCCAACCGGATAAAAAGGCATTTTTCGTCACTTGTGCAGACTATGTAACTACTGAAGACGGTACAGGTATAGTTCACACCGCTCCCGGCTTTGGGGAAGATGACTATCAAACGGGTAGAAGATACGGATTGCCTGTGTTAAAGCCTGTAGATGAGGCGGGAAAGTTCACCGAAACACCATGGAAGGGTGAATTCGTAATGGACACCGACCACGAAATAATTCACTACCTTGCAGATAATGACAAATTATTCAAGAAACAAAAGTTCCTGCACAATTATCCCCACTGCTGGAGATGCCATACGCCGTTGATCTATTATGCTCATCCTTCATGGTATATAGAAGTGACGAAGTTCAAGGAAAAGATAATAGAAAACAACAACGGAGTAAATTGGTTCCCGGAATTTGTCGGCGAAAAGAGATTCGGCAATTGGCTCGAAAATCTAAACGACTGGGCGATTTCAAGATCGAGATACTGGGGAACACCGCTGCCTGTATGGAAATGTCAATGCGGTCATACGGAGTCGGTCGGATCGAGAAAAGAACTGGCTGAACTGGCGATTGAAGATATAGATGAAAATATAGAACTGCATAGACCTTATGTGGATGATGTGCATATCAAGTGCCCCAAGTGCGGCGGAATTATGAACAGAGAACCCGATGTAATAGATGTTTGGTTCGACTCCGGCTCAATGCCCTTTGCACAATGGCACTATCCCTTTGAAAACAAGGAAAACTTCGATGGATTATTCCCTGCGGACTTCATATGCGAAGGAATTGACCAAACAAGAGGTTGGTTCTATTCTCTGATCGCCATAGCCACCTACATGAAAGGTCAAAGCCCCTACAAGAATGTACTTGTAAATGACCTAATTCTTGATAAAAACGGCAAGAAGATGTCCAAATCTCTGGGTAATACCGTTGCGCCCTTTGAACTCTTTGACAAGTACGGCGCCGATGTGGTCAGATGGTACTTGATGTATGTATCCCCTCCATGGGCTCCCACAAAATTTGACGAGGACGGACTCAGAGAGATAGATTCGAAATTCTTCAGGTCACTTAGAAATATATACAATTTCTTCAGTCTATATGCAAATACTGACGGAATTGATCCCAGAGAATTCGAAGTAAAATACGAAGAACTTGATGAAATAGATAAGTGGCTTCTTTCAAAATACAACAATCTCGTTCAATCGGTAAACAAGGACATGGAAATTTTTGAAATCACAAGAGCGGTCAGAGAAATTCAAGAATTTGTAATAGAAGATTTCTCTAATTGGTATATCAGAAGAAACAGAAGAAGATTCTGGAAGACTGATGTGGATATGGACAAGAAAGCAGTCTACAAAGTTACTTACGATGTATTGCTCGGCATTTCAAAGATGATTGCACCGGTAGTGCCCTTTATTTCAGAAGAATTGTTCAGATCACTTACAGATAAGGAATCTGTCCATCTTGAATATTATCCTCAAGCTGATATGAACATGGTGGATGCAAAACTTGAAGAAAAGATGGACCTTGTGAGAAATCTTGTGACACTGGGTCGTGCTTCCAGAGAAGAAGTAAAAATAAAGGTTCGCCAACCTCTATTGAAAGTAATAATAGATGGGAAGTACAGTGAAATCATAGGCGACTTGACGGACTTGATCAAGGAAGAATTAAACGTCAAGGAAGTTGAATATAGAAATGATCTGTCTGTATTCATGGACTATGAATTAAAGCCCAACTTTAAAGTTGTGGGTTCGGTACTTGGGCCTAAGATTAAGCCTTTCACCGCTTACTTGAAGGAAACGGACTCAAAGGAACTTGTTGCAAAATTGGAAGAAGGTCCTGTAGTTTTGAATTTAAACGGCGAAGACACCGAAATTCACAAGGACTATATACTGATTAACATCAAGTCCAAAGAGGGATTTGACGTCATGATGGAAAAT
Organism: uncultured Peptoniphilus sp.; assembly: GCA_964345555.1. Classification (GTDB taxonomy): domain Bacteria; phylum Bacillota; class Clostridia; order Tissierellales; family Peptoniphilaceae; genus Peptoniphilus_E. Next base: position 8,829 of record CAYFRD010000030.1, read on the forward strand.
AACCTCTTTGTGATACTGGATACCGAACTCACTCCCGAACTCATCAAGGAAGGACTTGTTCGTGAATTCATATCCAAGGTGCAACAGCTTAGAAAATCCGAAGACTTGGATGTACTGGACAATATAGAAATAACTTACTCATCAGATGGAGAAGTATATGAAGCCTTGAGTGAGCATGAGGAATTCATCAAGTCTGAAACTTTGGCAAAAATTATAAACCATTCAGAGGTTGAAGGTGAAAAGGTCAATTTAAACGGACATGATACAGTAATAGAAATCAAAAGAGTTTAATATTAAGAGACAAGCTACTAGCTTGTCCCTTAATATTAACAAAATTCCATTCACGAAAAAAGCAAAAGCAATATTGATTAATCATACAATCAGCTCACAGTAAAAATAAAAATTCCTATAAAGCTTGAAATGTTGATTTAAAAAATTAATGTTTCATAAAATATAAATTTTGATAAATATTATTATTTGGTTTATTTTAATATAAAGTAGGGAAGCAAATTAATGAAAGCGATTTTTTAAAGAGTTGTATTACAAGGAAGGTAGTATTATAAAAAAATGATAGAATAGAATAAAAATTTTAATCGTATGTTGTATAGAAAGCATATTTTTGAATTTATTGGAGGGTTATTATGTATAAAAAATTTGCTAAGTTATTGAATAGAAGAAATTTAATAGATAGTGGATATGATAGCCATTATAGAACAGATAATCATTACCACAGCATATGAAATTAAATTTATTGAGAATAGCAATATTTGTATTTATAGTTGCACATAGTATTTATGTATTAGACGAAAACATATATAAATACATCAGTCCAAATGAAAAATTTTATTTAATTGCAAAAATGACAATTTTTTATGCCGTAGGTTTATTTATAGCTGAATTGATAATAAAAAAATTTAATAAGAAAAAGTAAAACAGGAATTCTTTATGTTCCTGTTTTTTTATTTTATGGGTGGTATAATCTTTTTAATTGGAGGTGTCTATGTTTAAGAGAAATTCGTGGGATGAATATAATTATGAAATTTTGAAGAATATGATAGAGGAATATGGTGGAGATGAAAAACATGAGAATTTCGCCGTTACGGATTGGGATAATACCGCAGCAAGCTTCGATGTGGAAGAAAATGTTTTGCTTTATCAGATTTTGAATTTAAAATTTGCCTTTGAACCCGGTGATGTTGAATATGTATTGCTCCATGAGATAGATGATGTACCTGATATCATAAACAAACTTGTGAATAAAATAAAATCCGGATATGAATTTTTGTATGAATATAGAGAAGACCTCTCTGCTGTAAAGGAAACCGAGGAGTATAGGGATTTCACTGCGGGATTTGCCTATTTTTATTTTATATATGTCAATTCTTTGGAGTATGGACTGTCGAGCAGGAAATTCCTCCATGTGTTTTATAAAATGACGGAAGATGAACTTAGAGAAACAGCGAGAGATGGAATAGCTTATTTTAAAAATTTTGACGGAAAGAGTATGGAATTTGAAATATACTTAGAAGGTAAAAATTTAAAGACAAAAATTCCGGCAGGTCTTAGGGAAATTCCTGAACAGGTGGATTTGATAAACAATTTGAGGGAAAATAATATTGATGTATATGTGTGCTCCGCTTCCTGCAAAATTGTAGTAGAAGAATTTGCAACATCACAAGACTTCGGATATGGATTTAAAAGAGATGAGGTCATGGCAATGTTGCCTTTAAAGGATTCGGAGGGAAGATATACACTTAAACTCAATGAAGATAATTTGACCTACTTGCAAGGCAAAGCGAGGTATATGAAAGTGATGGAAGAAAAATACGGTAGACCGCCGCTTCTCTACATGGGCGACAGCAGAGGGGATTACTATGCCCTCACCTATCCTGAACTTAAATATGCCTTGATAGTTGACAGAGATGATTTTGAGTTGTTAAATAAATTAAAGGACAGAGCGAGGAGTAAGGAATTTGATGACACGATTTACCTGCTACAAGACTTTGATAAATCAGAAGGAAAATTTATAAAAAGGTGAAATATGGAAATTGATGAAATTTTAGAAAAAGCGATTTGCCTAAGAAAAAAGTTGCACGAAAAAGCGGAGCTTTCAAATAAAGAGATTAAAACCAAGCAAATTCTCATGGATTTTTTAAGAGAAAATACTTCTGTGGAAATAGTTGAGTTCGAAGAATTTTTCTACGGGATTCACAGAGAAGAAGGTGCGACAAAAACCATCGCCCTGAGAACGGAAATGGATGCGATAGTAGATGAAGAGGGCAAAGCCTTTCACGGGTGCGGACATGACGGACATGCCGCCACCTTATGTGCTCTTGCAATGCTTATGGATAAAGAGAGATTAGGGAAAAATATTATATTTTTATTTCAACATGGAGAAGAAAATGGCACGGGAGCAAGAGCGATAATGCCTCATTTAAAATCTCTAGGCATTGACTATATCTTCGGATTGCATAATTTGCCCGGCATTGAAAAAAATAAGGCGGTCATAAAAGAAGGTGTATTTTTTTGCGCATCAAAGGGTGTGAACATAGATTTCACAGGCAGACAGACACATGCATCTACACCGGAGCTGGGAATCAATCCTGTATATGCAATTTCAAAAATAGTTGAGGAGATTGAAGATTTTTCTAAGTTCAATGGATATGGAGTACAGGGAGAGTTCAGTTCTATGGTGCTTGCAACCGTTGTGAGCTTTTCGGTTGGAGCTAAGGATAGCTACGGAGTATCACCGGGGCAGGGAAATCTGCAACTGACTCTGCGTGCAGCACAAAGTTCAGATCTTCAAAAACTGGAAGATAAAATATTTCAAATAATCAAGGAATATGCGAAAGCCTACGACTTGAAATTTGAAATTTCGTACAATGATGAATTTTCCGACACCACCAACAACGTAGAAAGTACGAGATTTATGGAGGAACTTTTTTCGAAAAGAGGTTTCGAATATATAAAAATAGATGAGCCCTATAGAACATCCGAGGACTTCGGTGTATATCTGAAAAATTTGAAAGGGCACTTTTTTGGCGTGGGTTCGGGTATTGAGCAACCACCTCTACACGATATTAAATTCAATTTTCCGGACGATATAATTAAAAGATGTGTGGAAATTTATCGTGCTATTATTAAAGAAATATAGAATGAGCACAAGGGGCAATTGAATGTTGTAAATGTATTATGATTGAAAGACGGCACAGATATAATTTGTAATGATACGACAAGGGAAATAATATTTACAAGGGAAATAAAGTATTGATTTAAAGATTAAAAAAGTCTAATTTGTACTATCAAATTAGACTTTTTTATTGTGACACTAAGGATTTCTTAAATTAATTCATAATTCAAGAATCTTTGCAGTTACTTTATCATTTTTATATTAAATTTGTCCGACCAAGTCTATTCCGGGGCTTAGAGTTTCTTCTCCGGGTGCCCAGTTTGCAGGGCATACTTGATCGCCGTGTTCGTGAACGAATTGGGCGGCTTGTACTTTTCTCAAAAGTTCCTTTGCATTTCTGCCGATGCCCGGTGAATGGATTTCGTAGGCTACTATTTCCAGTTCAGGATTTATAATAAAGGTTCCTCTTAGAGCTTGGCCTTCATCTTCGAGCAATACTCCGAAAGATTTTGAAAGTTTCATATTTCTGTCGGCAATCATTGGGAATTGAACTTTGCTTACTGCATCGCTTGATTCGTGCCATTGTTTATGAGTGAATTCGGAATCCGTGGAAACTGAATAGATTTCCGCTCCGATTTTCTTAAAACCTTCGTAATTATTTGCCAAATCCTCCAGTTCTGTAGGACAGACAAAGGTAAAATCTCCGGGATAGAAAAACAGTACGGACCATTTGCCTTGCAAGTCTTTTTCTGTCACTTCTCCAAAAGATTTTTCATGGTATATCGGTGATTTAAATTCTTCAATTTTTTTATTAATTAAATTTTCCATTTTCATCCTCCTCAAAAAATAGATACCCAAAGGCTAAATTATAAATCTGTTTTTGAAAAATATTATCAAAATAAAATTTACAAAAATTTTAAAATAAAACATTTGACATTTGAGTTTAATGATAGTACAATATACAAAACTTAGAGATAAACTTTATAAAAAGAAGAGTATCCGGCGGAAATGAGTACAGAGAGCTTTGTTTGGTGAAAGAAGCGGATTTGAAATCGGAGAACATGGTCTTTTTCAAGAAGGTGTCGAATTTTTTAGACATCTGCGGGATTGCCCGTTATAGCAATAGAGTATGGTAGTACTCGAAGAGGTTATTATCGTGAGGTAATAATAAATAAAGGTGGTAACACGTGAGTTCGCTTTCGTCCTTAGTAGGATGGAAGCTTTTTTTATATTAATTTTTAGGAGGAAATCATGAAGAAGGAAGATATCAGAAGTTTAAAATTGGAGTCTATATGTGTGCAAGGAGGATACCAGCCGGAAAACGGAGAACCGAGAATCGCTCCCATAGTTCAATCTACGGCGTACAAATATGACAGTGCCGATACGGTGGGAAATTTATTTGATTTAAAGGAGTCGGGATATTTTTACTCAAGACTTGCAAATCCTACAGTGGGTTACTTGGAAGAAAAAATTGCTGAACTGGACGGAGGGATTGCAGCTATAGGAACATCATCAGGGCAATCAGCAACACTTTTGTCAATATTGACACTTTGCTCGCAAGGTGACAACATCATCGCTATGAACAATCTCTACGGGGGAACTCACACTCTTATCGGTTCCACAATAGGCAAGTTCGGCATCAAGACAAAATTCGTACCGCTAAATGATGTGGACAAGATAAGAGAGGTTGTAGATGAAAATACCAAGTTGATATTTTCAGAAACTATCGGCAATCCGGCAGTGAGTGTACTGGATATAGAGCGTGTGTCGAATGTGGCTCATGAGTTGGGCATTCCGCTTGTGGTTGACAATACTCTTGTAACGCCTGTTCTTTGCAGACCTCTTGATCATGGGGCGGATATAGTGGTTTATTCTTCCACTAAGTACCTTGACGGTCATGCGACTTCCGTGGGCGGATTGATCGTAGATGGCGGAAAGTTTGATTGGACGAAGGGAAGATTCGATTGTTTGACGCAACCGGATCCCAATTATCACGGACTCAGCTACACGGAAACTTTTAAGGATTTGGCATACATTACCAGAGCAAGGGCTGTCTATATGAGAGATTTGGGAGCTGTAATGAGTCCTTTCAACGGATTTTTGACTAATCTTGGAGTTGAAACTCTTGCTCTCAGAATGGAAAGACACAGCGAAAATGCTCTTAAAGTTGCAGAATACCTGGCAAAACACGATAAGGTAGAATGGGTCAAGTATCCCAAATTAAAAACAGGTGATGATTATGAACTTGCTGAAAAATACCTGCACAAGGGAGGAAGCGGAGTAATAGCCTTCGGAGTGAGAGGCGGAGTGGAAGCCACAAAGAAATGGATCGATTCGCTGAAGATGATAAGTCTTGTGGTGCACGTTGCAGATGTGAGAAGTCACGCACTTCATCCGGCGAGCATGACGCATAGACAATTGTCCGATGCGGATTTAAAAGCGGGAGGAATTTCGCCCAATTTAGTAAGATTGTCAGTGGGAATTGAAAATATAGAAGATATAATCGCAGATATTGAACAGGCTTTTGAAAATATTTAAGGAGTGAGAGCATGCCTTTAATAATACCTAAAGATTTGATCAGCCAGGAAGTTCTGGAGAGAGAGAACATCTTCATAATGGATGAAAACAGAGCCGGGACACAGGACATCAGACCGCTGAAGATCGCAATAGTGAATTTAATGCCCAAAAAAGAGGAAACGGAACTTCAGCTAATAAGAATTCTGTCCAACACCGCCCTCCAAATAAATATAGATCTTATAAGGATGAAGACGCATAATCCCAAAAACACCAGCACAAAGCATTTGGAGCGATTTTATAAGACCTTTGATGAAGTTAAAGATTCAAAATATGATGCCATGATAGTGACTGGAGCGCCGGTAGAACTTCTTCAATACGAAAAAATAAAGTACTGGGCGGAACTCAAAGAGATATTCGACTATGCAAAGGAGAATGTATTCTCCACTATGTTCATCTGTTGGTCGGCACAAGCGGCGATATTCCACTATTACGGAGTGGATTGCCAAGTTGCCGACGAAAAGGTTTTTGGAGTTTTTGAATTTGATAAACTTCAAGAGGACAAATTATTTAAAGGCTTTGACGATGTATTTTCAATGCCCACTTCAAGGCATACTTTAGTGAGGGAGGAGGATTTGGTTGATATCAAGGATTTGAAAATCCTCGCATCGAGACCTGATACCGGAGTTGCCATAGCAACAACTGACGACAACAGATTTGTCTTTAACTTCGGGCATTTTGAATATGAAAAGAACACCTTGCACAATGAATATATAAGAGATATTTCAAAGAACAAAAAAATATCCATCCCCAAAAATTACTACGTGGAAGATGATTATAAAAAAGATATTAAATTGAGATGGAGATCTGTGGGAAATCTGTTTTTCTCCAACTGGATAAATTACTGTGTATATCAGGAAACACCCTATGAAATTGAAGAGATAAAAGTCAAGAACGTGTCCAAATTCGGCGGCTCATCTCTTTCCGATCACGTTCAGTTCTCAAAAGTCAAGGACATAATCAGCAAGAATGACGATAGGGATATAATAGTGGTTTCAGCACCGGGCAAGAGGAATATCAGAGATATGAAGATTACGGACAAGCTCATAGAAATTCACGAAAACAAAAAGAATATCAAAGATGTTGAAGATATCATGACAAGGCTTAAAATTGAATTGGACAGCTCCAAGGACTTGCTAAACAGAAATATATCCGAGGTCAAGGGCAGATTTGAAGACATAGCTGTGAACTTAAAACTTGAAGGTGATTTTCTGTCGGAAATAAATGATACTTTCAAAGATATAGAGCAGTCGGAATCAAAGGACTTCATAATCAGCAGAGGAGAGTATTTAAATGCCAAGATAATGGCTAAGTACTTAGGATATAAGTTTATAGATGCAAAGGATGTAATAGTTTTTAACAAAGAGGGCGAAGTGGATTTGAAAGAAAGCTACAGGAGGATCAACGAACACTTCAAGGAAAAGGAAAAAGTTGTGATTCCGGGATTTTATGGAGCGGATTTATACGGCAACATCCGTGCCTTTGACAGAGGTGGATCGGACTATACAGGTTCCATAATAGCCGGGGCATTAAATGCTGAAGTCTATGAAAATTGGACCGACGTTAACGGAGTAATGGATTCCGATCCTAAGAAAAATGAAAATTCAAAGACGTACAAGAATTTAAGCTACAGTGAACTGAGCAGGATAATTAGAAGCGGGGCTGAAGTTTATCAACTGGATGCCATAAAACCCGTTAGAGATAAAAACATAACCATAAAAATTTTAAACACCAACGATCCTGAAAACGAAGGAACAAGCGTGAAAGATTGAATAATCATCCCTCGGTACAGCCGAGGGATTTCGCATTTAAGCAAATAAAAAAAATAGACCGAATTTAAATTGGAGTATTTAAATTTAAAGCCAAAGGGACATAACTCTGTTATAATAAAACTAAAATCAGAAAGGAGTTACAGATGAAAAATTTACATAAAGTAATAGCGTTGTTTTTTACATTGTTGATCTTGACATCATGTGGAACAAATAATAATGCAGTTGAAAATAAGGCGGAAGAAAAAAGCAAACCGATAAAGGTTTTAGCACTTAAAGGACCTACAGGTATGGGACTGTCAAAACTAATGGAAGAAGATAGTTTGAGTAATACTGAAATTGATTATGAATTTGAACTGGTCGCATCTCCGGAGGATCTTGTGGCAAAGGCTGTGAAAAATGAAGCTGATGTAATTGCAGTACCCTCCAATATGGCTGCAATTCTTTGGAACAAGACTGATGGAGAATTCAGAGTGCTGAACGCAAATACTCTTGGCGTTTTAAATATAGTGGGAGCAGATGACATTATAAAATCTCTATCTGATCTCAAGGGAAAGAAGATCTATGCATCGGGAAAGGGAGCAACACCGGAAATCGTATTTAATTATCTGCTTGAAAAAAATTCGGTAAAACCTGAAGATGTCGAACTTGCTTGGAAAAGCGAACATTCGGAAGTATTAAGCGAGCTTGCAAAAGATGAGCATGCTTTCGGATTGCTGCCTCAGCCCTTTGCCACTGTTGCCACTCAAAAGATTGAGAATGCAAAGATACTGTTGGATCTGACGGAAGAATGGAATAAAATGGAAGAAAATTCGGAACTTGTAATGGGAGTTACGGTAGCGAATAAAAAATTTATAGAAAATAATAAGGAATCCGTAGATGTATTTTTACAAGAATATAAGAAATCCGTGGATTTTGTGAATGAAAATACTGCAGAAGCGGCTAAGCTAATCGAGAAATTCGGCATACTGGACAATGCGCAAATTGCCGAAAAAGCCATACCCTATTGCAACATAGTCAGTGTGGAAGGTGAAGATTTAAAATCTGCCTTGGGCGAATATTTACAAGTTCTCTTTGAAGCGAATCCTCAATCTGTAGGCGGTGCACTTCCTGATGAAAGTTTGTACTACATTAAGCAAAAATAATAAAAGAACTATAGCTGCCACTGTTATATTATTATCGCTGTGGCAGATTATAGCCTATATTTTCCCGGTGAAATTTCTAATTGCGACACCCTTTGAAGTAGTTGCCAAATTGACGAACTTGGCTGGAGAGACAGAATTTTGGCAGAGGATACTACATTCGTGGCTTAGAATTTCCATGGGACTCATATTTTCAATTGTGTCGGGAGTTCTGTGTGCAATGGCATCTTTGAAGAGGGATTTTCTAAGGGA
>CAYFRD010000031.1:0-17445 GCA_964345555.1 uncultured Peptoniphilus sp.
TTTTAATATATCATGTTCGGAATGAAATTGTCCTATTTAGTATATCCTATCCATACCAGTCCCGATACAAAGTACAGCATAGCATCTGACAGCTTAGTGGTATAGTGCATTCCCTGGAACAAAAACGCCGACATCAATATGCCTATGTAGGGCAATTTTGGAAATATATATCTCTGAACAACTCCCCTCATCATGAGTTCCTCACCGAAGGCAGGTATCATCATAAAAACCACTATTTTTCTCGCCCAATCAGTAGCCACCAGCTGTTTATTCAGCAACTCCTGATTTGCCGTCATGGATCCGTTCATCTTCGTCATCCAAATACTTATTCCTTGCAGTGCAATTATTGAAACAAGTCCGAAGGTAAACCACTTGAGCATATTTTTATCGCTCTTCTTACATCTGTGAAAAAATCTTATTCCTACAAAGTACATAATCGCACACAATACCACAAGCCACAAGGCACGGACGACGGTGAACTCCCAAGGATTCGTACCCAAAAATTTATAGAACTCAGGGGAATCATACACATATTCAGGATGGAGAACAGAAGTTATTTTAATAGCTAATTTCTCCGACAGCATATTACCGGAATAGTAAACAGGAATAAATACAGCTCCTATATACGGCTTTGGCGTCTTAAAATTATCCGTGACCCAAGAATCATCCTTGTGCAAAATTCTCTCAATTATATTCATATATATTTTCCTTTCTTCTTAGTTGATAATTTTTTTCATATTTTTATATTATAACTCTTTCCTAAATAAATTTATATATTTTTTCAAGTGCTTGATTTATCTTAATATTTTTAAGGTTTAGTAAACAAAGCAATCTGCTTGTCAACACAATAATCATCTTTCAGATACGCCGGCGTTTTTCTTATGCATCTCAAAGAGTACGTATTACAAGCCATGTCTGAAGAAATAAATTAAATGTTGAATATGGACAACCGTTCTTACAAAAATGAATAAAAATAGGCTTCTCGCTTTTCACGAATATGGGTTTTAAGGATTTAGTTTTAATCCATCATTGATTTTTTAATTGCAGTTGGCAGACAATCATTTAAGGCTTTTTTATCGGATTTTCATTACTAAAGCCGACAGTTCCCAGTCTAATCGGAGTATTATTTACACAAAAAAACAGAGGCTACACCAAGCCTCTGTATTTGAATATCGCATACAAAATTATCAATAAACCGTAGAGTTTTATAACTGTGCTGAACAATTTCGGATCTTCCATCCTTGCATATATAAGGCTGGTGATCACTACTGTTGCAAGAAGCACATACTTTATTGAGGTGAGTGTACCAAGCAACTCTTCGGATTTTATTCCGAATTGGCTCAATGCCAAATTTAACAACACAAATGCCACTACTGATATTATTAATATTTTCTGAAATGTTTCTTTCTTCATTACTTGCTCTTTATCCTATTGTATTCTTCCAATCCCTTTTTCAAAATACCTATGGCTTTTTTAAGATCTTCCACATTTATTACATAGGCAAGTCTTATGTGGCTCTTGTCGTCTTTGCCGTAGAAAAATCCGTTGCCCGGAGCAACCATCACAGTTTCACCGTCTATGTCGAAATCGGTGAGCATCCACTTTGCAAAATCTTCGGCATCTTCTACAGGAATCTTGGGCATTACGTAGAATGCTCCTTGGGGTTTATACACTTCTATGCCTTCTATTTTATTTAATTCTTCAATTATGGTGTTTCTTCTCAAATCATATTCCGCATTTATTTCTTGGAAATATTTGTCATTTACTTCGTAAAGAGCTGCTGCTCCCACTTGGTCCACTGTGGATACAGCAAGTCTGGATGCGGCAAGTTTTAAGTATTGTTTTAAAAGGTCCGTGTTTTTTGTGGAGATTGATCCTATTCTCGCACCGCAAGCTCCAAATCTTTTTGAAATTGAATCCACAAGTATGAGCCTGTCCTTTATGCCTTCAACTTGTCCGAAGGAATAAAATTCAAGATCGTCAAATACGAATTCTCTGTAAACTTCATCTGCTATTATGTAGAGATCGTATTCCAAAGCCGCTTTTACTATGCGTTCAACTTCTTCCTTGGTATATACAACTCCTGTGGGATTTGACGGATTGGAAAGGAGTATTCCTTTTGTATTCGCATCTATATTTTTAACTATTTCTTCATAGGATGGAAGTCTGTATCCGTCAGTTACGGAGGTTTCAAAAACGTTGGGGACTATTCCCAATTCTCTGAAAGCTGTGAGATAATTTGTATAGAATGGATTGGATGTTAAAATATTATCTCCCAAATCCGTTATTGATATTATGGCATATAAAAGAGCTTCACTGGCTCCGTTTGTGATTACTATTTCATCTTCATCTATGTCTATGTTTTTTTCTTTGTAGTATTTTGAGATTTCCTTTCTCAAAGATTCTATACCCTTCGACGGTGCATAGGGTAAAGTGTGCGTTTCTATTCCGGATATTGCATCGAAAAATTCCTGCGGCACATTGGTGTCGGGTGCTCCGATATTTAAATGATATACTTTTTTACCCTTCTTACTTGCTTCCTCAGCATAGGGTCCTAAAACTCTTGTAGCTGAAAAAGGTACTTCTTGTACTCTGTTTGATAATTTCATCTTAATCACCCCTAATTGATTTTTAATCGCAAATCTTCTCCAAAAAATTTAAGTGGAAAAAATTTTTGAAATACCCTCGAAAAAACTCTATCCGTGTAGGTTTTAGACAACTCCTTAGGCGAAAGATTTGTGGAGATAAGAGTTTTTTTACCTCTGAGCAGTCTTGTGTTGACTATATTGAATATTTCCGATGTGGAGAAAGAGTTTATCATTTCTATTCCCAAGTCGTCTATGATGAGAAGATCGCTGCTAAAAAGCATCTTGTACTTCATATCCGCCATGTCGTTTCGCCTAAACTTCTTTTCCTCCGCTACATCTATTAAGTTAAATGCCGTCTGATAGATCACGTTGTAATTTCTGTCTATGAGTTCCTTTGTCATGCAATTTAAAAGAAAGGTTTTGCCTTGTCCTGTGGGTCCGTAAAACAACAGGTTCATGTCGTTCTTTTTATCAAAGGTGTCCATGAATTTTTTTACGGCTTTGAGGATATTTTCCATGTTTTCCCTGGGCGATATACCCTCTTTTTCCACTATTTCTTGCGAAAATATGTCCAGGTCGAAGGTGTTGAAATTCTCCTTTTCAAGCATGTAGGATATGTTGCTCATCTCGTAGAGTTCCTTGCTCAATTTTATTTTCAGACAATCGCATTTTACTCCATTATCAAGATATCCCGTATCTTTACATTTTATGCATTTATATTGTAAATTTAAGTAATCCGGTGGGTAATTTTTTTCCTTTAAGATTTTCGTCTTTTCCTTTTTTAAATCATATATGTCCTGATTTATCTTTCGCAAACTTTCTCCGGAAGGAGATTTTATCTGCTGCTTTGAAGCTTCCAGTGCTAATTTTAAGATAAGTTCATCTATTTTTTTTACAGCGGGAATTTTTACATAGATTTCAGCCTTTCTGTCTTCCAGTTCCTGCTGATTCCTATCTCTCTGAATTTCGTATTCCCTTTCAATTTTTCTATAAACTTCTATTTTAATCACCCAGCTTCTTAAATAAAGCTTCTCTTTTTTCTCTTGCCAGCTCTTCCAAGTCCTCTTCCGTCAATTCGTCGGATTGCTGTTTGAAATTATGGAACTTTGTCTTTTTGTAATTAACAGGCCTTTTATCCAATGCCGCTATGTCTTCTACTTTTTTAATTCCCTTTTCATTCCAAGATTCCAAAATTCTGTCAACATATCCTATGTTGGGATTTGATATGTTGATGCATCTTTCACAAGCCTTTAATACCACGTCCATATCATATCCCAATTCTTCAAACCACGAATTTACCACTTGGAAGTCCGTATTGTTAAATGCCTTATTGGACAGTCCCATGGCGGTTTTTATCCTCATGAATCTGTAATATTTTTCATCGTATTCTCTATATGATTGCTCTATGTCTTCTATAGTTCTTATGTTGTTATCGGACCAGTTTCTCACAACAGCTTCCACATATTTAACGGAGGTTTTTTTCTTCAATTCCGTTGAATACCAAAAAGCCTCCTCTATTATCTCCACAGGCATATTGTAGATATCTCTCCATGTGGCTATATCCTGCTTTTGAGCGATACTGAGCCTTCCTCTCATGTAGTAGTCCGCAACGGAGAGGAGATTAGCGATCTTCTTGTCATCGAGCATTTCATTTCTGTCGATTTTTTCCTCCGCTTTTGGAGCTGAATATATATTTTCAATATACAATTGTTTTAAATTCAAAAAGATTATGTCGTAGCTTTCATCTTCATTATACTCTTTTTTTATTATGCCGACTTTTTCCCAGTAATCCCAAGCTCTTAAAAGATCCGACTCTATAAGTCCCAAAAGATCGGCAATCAAGCTGAAATTATAGGCTTTGAGCCCTCCCGACTCCTTTGCGAATTTATATCCCATGAGATAAATTTTTACAAAGTTGCCGTCGGCTTGAGGCATGTAGTCATTTATAAATATATTTTCAACGGGAGTATCTGCCAAGTCCATTCTCAAGTTTTGTAGCTTAAAGTACATTTTATCACCTCATTGAAATAATTTCTATCAAGTACCATTTTGTCCGCATAGAAAAAAGTCTTGCCAAGTATATTTAAAAAACTGTTCTTGTTTTCTATGTATTCTCTGTCATTTTTATCAGGTTTTTCGTTGGGATATATCATCACCGTGGTTGCATACTTTTTAAATCCCAATTTTTTGTATAGAGATAAGGCTCTTTGGTTGTATCTGGCAACCTTCAAGTAAAGTTTTTGAAATCCCCACTCGTTGAAAAACACGTCGCTCATTGTATAAAGAGCTTCTTCGCCGTATTTTTTCCCTATGAAAGTCGGATTTAACACCAGACCCAGTATAGCACTTTTGTTGTACTCTTTCATATGCTTAAAACTTATATAACCTATAGGTTCTTCTCTCAAAAATATGGTGTAGTACTTGGCGCCGAAGGATGTCTTCCACAGATACCACTCCTCGATCTCCTCGTCGGTTTCCTCATAAAAATTGTAATCGTCGTAGAGTGTACTCTTATGTTTTTCCCAATTTTTAAATTCTTCCACATCTTCAATTTTCATTTTATCATAGGATAATCTGGTGCTTTTTATCATAAAATTACCTTCTCTGTGGAATTAAGTATAAAAACAAAAGGCTCTTAAGCCCTTTGAAAGTCTGTCTATAAATTATTAAGACTTTTCCATAAATTGGATTCTAAGCCTCTTTTAATCGAGCTTCCAATTGAGTTCTCCATTTACCGAATCTGAAATACAATGCATTTAATATAAAGGTCACCGTCCAGGATATAGGATAGGACAGCACTACTATTTCAATTCTGAACCATATTTCAAGGGCTATGTAAATCCACAATATTCTCAATATGCACATTGAAAATATGGAAATTATCATGGGTGGCAAGGCATATCCTGCACCCCTTACAAATCCCACGAACACCTCGCTCATTCCGAATATGAAGTATCCCATAGCGAAATATCTGAAAGCATTCACGCCCACAGCCACGACTTCCGGATCAGATGTAAATACATACATGAGTTTTTCTATGGATAAAAGTCCGATTATAGTAAGGGATATGGTAACCGTCAAAGAGAGTTTCAGAGATTGCTTAACTCCTTCTCTTAATCTGTCTATTTTTCCTGCTCCCACATTTTGCCCCGAAAAGGTGGTGACTGCAAGAGCCACTGCATTTAAGGACATAAATATAAACCCGTCAATTCTCTCTTGTGCCGCAAATCCTGCAATGGTAGTAGCTCCAAATAGATTTATCTTTGATTGTATAAGCACATTTGAAAGACTTATAACGGAACTTTGTATACCCGTGGGTATCCCTATTTTAAATATTTTAGACATTACGCTTTTATAAAATTTAATATCTCTTGGATTTAACTTAAATATTCTCTCTGATTTCATCAAGTTATATGTTACAAGAACTGCAGATACGGTCTGAGCAATTAAAGTTGCCAAGGCGGCTCCCACTACAGACATTTTAAATGCAGCCACAAATACAAAATCCAATGCTACATTGACAATTGCTGAAACTACCAAAAAGTTAAAGGGTCTTCTGGAATCTCCCACAGATCTCAAAATTCCCGCACCCATGTTGTAGAGCAAAAGCGGTGTCATTCCCATGAAGAATATTCTCATGTAGGTGACGGCATCGTCCAGTATTTCCTCGGGAGTGTTCAATGCTCCCAGTATTACAGGCGCTACAAAGTATCCCACTACGGATAAAATAATACCGCCTGCTATGGCCATAGCATAGGCTGTGTGGACTGAATTGTGCAATCTTTCTCTATCGCTTTGTCCGTACATTTGGGCGACGATTACAGATGATCCCGTTGTGAGTCCCAAAAACAAAGATATTAGCAGGTTGGATATGGAACCCGTCGCTCCTACTGCAGCCATGGGATGCTTTCCTGCAAAGGTGCCCACTATCATCAAGTCAGCTGTGTTGTAAAACTGTTGAAGAAAATTGGATAGCAAAATAGGTATGGCGAAATATATTATTCCCGATAAAATTGAACCCTCGGTCAAATTTATATTTTCATTTTTTTTGATTTTTTTAAAGCTGAATTTCATCAGATGCCTCCCGTATATCCCAATATAATTCTCCAATATTATTATATACTATATTTCACATTAATTTTAGATACTATTGAAATTTTGGAATATTATCTTTAAACTTATATTGTAAGCTATCTCTTTAATTTAATATTCTAATAGAATAAAATCAAATGTAAAGCATGGAGTGAATTGATGAAACTAAAAAAATTACTTATACTTATTCTTTCGCTGCTTTTATTTACCGCTTGTTCAGCAGACAAAGAAATAACGGAATTAAAAGATGACAAAAACACCGAAGTTGCTGAAGACGTCATAGAAGAAGAACCGGAAGAAAAATTTTATTCCCCCATAAGCGGTCTGGAAGCTGAAGAAGATCTTTCCAAGGATCCTATTTTTGCAGTTATGTACGACAACCACCCCGACGCACTGCCACAATCAGCACTGTCAGATGCGGAAGTAATCTATGAATTTAAAGTCGAAGGACAGTACACCAGATTTTTGGCATTGTTTTTAAAAAACAGACCGGAAGTCATAGGATCTGTGAGATCTGCAAGACCCTACTTTGCAAACACCGCCAAGGAATACAATTCCATATACATACACTGGGGAGGCTCCGATGCAGGATATGCCGCCATCTCCACAAATGACCTCATGGATATAGACGGAATAGCCTACGAAGGCTCCACCTTTTACAGAAACAAGGAAGTACATAAAAAAAGACCTCATGACGGTTACACCGGCTACGAACTTCTCTACGAAAGAGCAAAAGAAAAGGGATACTTGGAAAATATAAGTAACGAACCCTTTTTCAATTTTGACAAATCAGAAGATCTGAGTGAACTGTCACACCAAATGGGAACAAAATTTGCAGAAAGTGTATCTCTGAACTTTTTCGCACAATACAATATGACAGTAGCCTATGATGCAAGCTCCGACAACTACAGCTTCACAAGAAACGGAGAAAAAGTTGCCGACGAAAGAAATGGAGAAGAGTTAAGAGCGAGAAATGTGATTATTCAATTCGCATCGTCTAAAATCACCGGTCCCAAGGACACTCTGACCATAGACCACATAGGCACCGGGACGGGCAAACTGTTGAGCAGAGGAATGATAATAGACATAACTTGGGAAAAACCCGATGCAACATCAAAAACCATATTCAAAACTCTCTCAGGCGATGAAATAATATTAAATCCCGGACTGACCGTTGTGGAAGTCATAGATTCCGCAGATCTTATCCACATATCACCGGAAGAGTCCACACCTGCAGAAGAAGAAAATACAGAAGAAGCATAAAATTTATTCCCCGACTGCCCGGGGATTTTTCATATACTCTCTAAAACCCATATTATAGATACTCATAAAAATTTAATTAAATATTTAATATGTCCCGGACATATATGGACATTCACCTTGTCGGAAATAAATATAAATAGATAATACTAAGTGCCTTTAATATGTGATTTTAATTATTTTGAGGTGTTTTTATAAAAAATATTTTTAATAAAATTATATTGATAGCAATTGTTATTTTATTAAGCTTTTTTGTAGAAAAATTCGTAAGACCTTTTTATTTACAAGGAAATTTAAAATTTATAATAGTTATTTTTTACTTCTTAGCCTGTGTGATATTAGGTATGATATTTAATCATATTGAAAAAATAAAGAGAGTTACTTGAAAGTTATACTAAAGGCGATCGTCTTTAATATAATTTATTTATTGATGAGCTATATAAGTCCCGGTATATTTAAACCAGATTATATAATATTTGCATTTTTATTATATTGTATAATTTAAAAAAATAAGCATTTTTACGTAAAAGGAATAACTGATAGCGGACAATACCCCCATCTTCCCGAATTATAAATCAACCTGATAATATGGATGTTATAAGATACACCGCTATTGCGGAAAACTGAAACAAGACAAAAAATATCCGGCCACATGACCGGATATTTTTTATTTAAGTAGAACAATATGTTTTTTGCATGGAAAAGCATTTTTATGCGTTCTGACGCTAGCCGCGATTATGAAGACCTGCAACATTAATAAAGTGTAATGAGTGTTATGGGAAATAAATATCATTTTAATTTTTCTCGTTTTAAAAATTATGTACCAAAATCCTTGTCTTCATAGCTCGCTTCAAACCTGCAAAATTTTTAAAACTATCAAGGAAATTTTGAATCAATTAACTTCGTTTTAGTAAATGATATTTACTATCAATAGTATATACTCTACTATTTATTTTTGCAAGTGTTTTTTTAAAATTTTTTTATTTTTTACAGAATAAAATTAAAAAAATAAAAATCATAACATCAATCTTTATTGCAATAGACTCGCCACAATCTAAGAAAGAAGTAACACTATGCTTGCTAAACAGACTACTATTAATTGCCGAGCTTTTAAGCCAAGAATAACCAAATCTAAACTATATTATAGACCATTAGTTTTTTAGAGCAATACTCTTAAAATCATAATAAAAAAACCTAAGATAATTAAATCTTAGGTCATTTTTTTATATTCATATCGTATATTATTTTTAAACCATTCAAGCTCAGATCTGTGTCCTTAATTAGAGAATACTTGGTATTAGATGTCAATAAATCCGCATATTCTCCAGTGACAATTATGGAAACTTCTTCCGGATTTACTTTCATTTCATCTAAAAGTGTCTTAATATTTCCGTTGAACAAATTTACATAGGAATAGTATAATCCCGACTGTATTGCCTTTATAGTGCTATTGCCTGTAGCTTTCTCCGACTTCACTATTTCAACTTGTGGGAGTTTTGCACTGAAATTAATCATTGCTCTTTGAGCTATGCCAACACCTGGAAATATCATTCCTCCCTTGTAGTTTCCATACTTATCAATTACATCAAAGGTTATTATATCTCCTAAATTTGCTATTATTGCAGGATAGGAATAGTTTTTAATAGCGCTTACGGAATCAACTATTCTGTCGGAGCCCACTTCTTTTGGGTTTTCATATTTTATGTTGAGTCCCGTTTTAATTCCCGATCCCACTATAAAAGGCTCTATGTGCAGATATTTCTTAATCATACTCTTAAAATTGTCTGTGAGTTCAGGTACCACGGAGGATATTATGACCGCCTCCACTTGACCCGATTCAAATTTGCCCTTTAGTAATGAATTCATAAGTATATAAATTTCATCTTCCGATTTTTTTAAATCGCTTTTTATTCTGTAATCTTCCAGCAATTCATTTTCTTGATAAATGCCGAAGGTCACGTCTTTGTTTTTAATGTTTATTGCCAGTAACATTTTCGCCTCTACTTAATTTAACCGCATTTACTACCGATGTGGCTATGATTACGGATATTATGGCTTCTGGAATTCCCGATGTCACCACCACTCCAAGGATCACAGCTTGAGCATCTGCTGTGGACTTGCCCAATATCTCCATGTACTTGGCGGCGTAGAAAACATAGATGCCGCCCATGACCAATATTGTGTTGGTCATCGAGCCCACGAAAGAAGCTACTGTAACCGCTAAATTTGACTGATACTTGTTCATCAAAAATATCATCACCAAAGATATCAGAATCAGTATGATATTTAAGCCTATAACTAAAGTTTCCGCTCCAGTGGTTACGTTTTTGTACAGTAAATATCCCAACAGCGTTAAAATAACTGCCCATACTATATTTGATATTGCTTTTGAATTTGAAAATTCAAATTTTTTCACAAGCGTATAAACATAATATGAGCTTAGTCCTATTAGTATACGGGGAACAACTGATATCAGCGGATTATAAAACATAATCGACGCCGGATTGGGACGTGTAATCGCATTGAACAAACTGGAAAGTCCGAATATTAATCCCACAGCAGCTCCTACCGCCGGACCTTCGAGAATGCCCGCAATTATTACCGGAATGTGAAGTGTGGTTGCATTAATAAGTCCAAGGGGTATAAATCCCAAGGGAGTCATTCCAAGTGCTATTGTGATTGCTCCCAGCATGGACGCTATGACCAACTTTCTGTTTTTTGATTTTCTCATTATTACCTCCTGATAGAGTTCCTTTGAGGATACCCTTCAAATTTTTTACGAATTTATTTTACATCATTATAGGAAATTAATCCACCTAAAGATTGTGATGAATATACGGCATTGGCAATAGCTCTGGAAACAGCCTTTGCACCGAGTGCCCCAACCAGTGAAATATCCGCATCTACTTTGTTTGTCGCCATAGTGAATATAGTATCTCCGTCAAACATTGTATGCACCGGAATTATACTTCTACCGTATCCGTCATGTGCCATCTGTGCGACTTTGTTGCAATTTGCCTTGGTCAGTCTTGCATTTGTCGCAACTATTGAAATTGTAGTGTTGGTGGCTCTGATAAAGGCATTATAATCCTTGGTCTTATCTTCGTATAATTTCATGGTATTTAAAAATTTCCTATTTTTTCTGTCGTAGGGTGCTGCAATAAGTTTTGACTCTTCGTGATCGTATATATCTCCAAAGGCATTTAGCACCGTGATTGCAGCTACTTCCAAATCCCCCGATTTGATTGATGCCTGTCCTATTCCCGATTTGATCGAGAATTTATTTCCTAAAATTTTTGCAACACTTGCTCCTGTGCCGGCCCCTATACAACCTTGGGATTTATCTGTAGCAGTTGCAGACTTAGCGGCATCATAGCCCATTTGCAGATCAGGTCTTATCTTGGGATCACCCACTGCAAG
Organism: uncultured Peptoniphilus sp.; assembly: GCA_964345555.1. Lineage (GTDB taxonomy): Bacteria > Bacillota > Clostridia > Tissierellales > Peptoniphilaceae > Peptoniphilus_E. Next base: position 11,361 of record CAYFRD010000031.1, read on the forward strand.
ATCAAATATCACCGCTCCGACGACTATGGGGACTTTGCAAACCCCCACATCCATTCCGATGTTTTGTTCTTCGAGATACTTCATCACTCCTGCCGCAGCATCAAGTCCATAGGCGGAGCCACCTGATAAAATAACTCCGTGCACCTTCTCAACTAAATTTTCCGCCTTCAATAAATCCGTTTCACGCGTTCCGGGAGCCGAGCCTCTAACATCTACACCGCAGGTAACTCCTTCTTCACAAAGGGCGACGGTGCAACCTGTAAGGGCATTGCCATCACTGCAATGCCCTAATTTGATCCCGGAAATATCACACAAATATCCTCCGTACATTATTTAACTTTTCCTTCCTTGATAAATTCAACTAAATTTGTAAACAACGTAGCTTCTTTAATAGCTTGAGCACTTTCTTCTCCCTTTAGAAGCTCAATTAATTCAAATGCCAACACCTGTGCAAAAGAAGGTCCCATGGAAGTAATCACATTTCCATCTATGACCACAGGTTCATCTACTCTGCCAGCAGTTTCAAGATTTTTTTCAAATCCGGGGAAACAGGTGTACTTGCCTTCTTTTAAAAGTTTAACTTTGTCAAATACTATAGGCCCTGCACAAATCGCAGCCACCAACTTATCTTCCTGTGCATACATTTCTACTGATTCACGAACCCTCTTATCCTCTGCAAGATTTATAGCCCCTGGAAGTCCTCCCGGAACATATATCGCTTTGTAGTCGTCAAACATTATTTCAGAGAAAGTCAAGTCCGCCAATACTTTGACTCCGTGAGCCGATTCCACTTCTTTTTTATCTGTTATGCTTACAAGATCGACATCTAAATCGGCTCTTCTCAAATAATCACACACAGTTAAAGCCTCTATGTCTTCAAACCCGTCTGCCAAAAAAATCAATAAATCTTTCATTCAACTTCTCCTTTCACATTTCCCTATACCTTCTAGCCGTAGCATCGAGCGTTTCAATTATTGCCGATCGGAATGCGTGTTGTTCAAGTACCTTGAGCCCTTCAATTGACGTTCCGCTGGGTGATGTAACATCATCCTTTAACTTTGCTGGATGATCTCCTCCCTCTAAAAGCAATTTCGCAGAACCGAGCATCGTCTGTGCAATATACTTGTAGCTGTCCTTTCTGTTCATGCCGTTTAACACGGCGGCATCAGATGCCGCTTCTATAAACATGTAGATAAATGCCGGTAGAGAACCGCAGACAGCTGTGAAAGCTGCAAACTTATCCTCTTCAAGCTCGGCTACGCATCCGAAACACTCAAATATTTCAACTACAGTCTCCAGTTCTTCCTTTGTTACTTTTTCATTAGGGCAAATGGCACTCATAGCCTCTTTGATCATAGCAGGCATATTGGGCATTCCCATTATGAGTTTTCTGCCCGGAAAGAGATTTTCCAGTTTTTCTATAGTATAGCTTGCAGCAATGGATATTATTACATGCTCGTCAGTGAGATGATCTCTTACTTCCTTCGCAACTGCCGGATATGCAGCGGGTTTAACGGCAACTATCAAATACTTTGCACCTTTGACCAAATCTACGTTTGATTTTGCTATCGTTATATTGTCTATCTCTCTAAACTGATCCAGATCTGATTGAGTTCTATTGTAGATAATAATATTTTTTCCTGCTTTGATAAGTGAGCTGAGAATTGCTCCGCCCATATTTCCGATACCAATTATACCGATATTTTCCATATACATCGCCTCACCTTTATTATTACATAAGAAATTACTTTTTTAAAGTAAAACAATATATTATGATATAATTTGAAAAGGTGATTAAAATGTATAAAATTAGTTTAAAGGATTTATTTATAACTTTTTTCAAAATAAACGCCGTGACTTTCGGCGGAGGATATACCATAGTGACTGTGGTAAGAGATGAATTCGTCGACAGATTACAAATTTTAAATGAAGATGAAATGATGGATATTTTGGCACTTGCTCAGGGCGGTCCCGGTGCAATGGCGATATCCACATCAATCCTTACAGGATACAAACTAAGAGGACCTGTGGGAGCAATCACGTGTCTGGTTGCATCTACATTGCCCTGTCTGATAATCCTCTCCTTGGTCTCCATGTTTTACAATCAGGTCAAGGACAACTTCTACGTGCGAGCGGCCTTTGACGGCATAAGCGGAGTGATTTGTGCCGCATTGTTTCTTACAGTATTCAACATGGGCAAGGCATCTTACAAAAAACATCCCGGATTTACGCTCATAATGCTGGCATTGGTATTCGTGCTGGGCTTCTTCTTAAAGATAAAAACAGCTTATTTGATAATCATGTGCGCAGCAATAGGCATCGCAGTATTTTCATATCTTGATTGGAGACTAAAAAATGTTTAAACTCTTTGAACTCTACACAATATTTTTAAAAATAGGCATACTGGCTTTTGGCGGCGGATATGCATCCATTCCACTGATACAACGCTACATAGTAAATGACTACCATTGGCTTTCAATGACGGAATTTATAGACTTGGTATCAATATCGCAGATGACTCCCGGACCAATAGCTATAAACTCGGCGACCTTTGTCGGGCAAAAAGTCTACGGCATCATCGGATCCGTAGTAGCGACTTTGGGATTTGTGACGCCACAGTTTATTTTGATGATGATATTAGGCTATTTTCTCTTCCAAAAAAATAAAAAATTCAAACTTCTTGACTGGATGTTAAACGGTATAAAAGCGGGTATAGTATCATTGATATTCATTACTGCACTGCAGCTCTTCATTTCCAGTGTATTCCCCGAAGGACCGGGAAATATAAATCTAGCAGCTGCAATTTGCTTTGTAATAGGTTTTATAATGTACTTGAAAAAATACAGCATATTTCAATTAGTAGCCGTCGGTGCAACTCTGGGTATAATAATAAATTATGCATTTAAATTTTTGTAAAGGAGATAATTATGTGGACGAGAAAATTCTTAAAGAATAATGCAAAGGAATTTTTAAGAAAATATTTAAAGGACGCCATCATAGTATGTTTGATATTCTTTCTGCTTGCATCCATATTCGGTGATGACACATCTTACACAAACATAAGCATAGATATAAAGGATAACTACATAGAAGAATATTCAACTGACGGACAAAAGGAATTCCAAATTGATGTATTTGAAAACTCAAAGCTGTCCAAATTTTTCAAGACCTACCTGGGAGATAACGTAATATTGAAAAACACTTTGGATAACAACATTACACTCTTAGTAGAGCCTGCCATATTTATGATTTTGACAGGAGTATTCATATTGATGTCCATATTTGTAATAAATCCCATGTCCGTAGGATTGAAAAGATACTTCATAAAGGGATATCAATACGACTCAAACATATCCTACCTGTTCTCTCCCTTTAAAGACGGAACATTCCCGAGTCTTGCCGGAAAATTATTTCTAAAGAATTTATATATCCTTTTATGGACTCTCCTTCTGATAATACCGGGAATAATAAAATTTTATGAATACTATTTTGTTACCTATATCTTGGCAGATGATCCGGAACTTAGCCTGAGCGATGCCATATCCATAAGCAGAGAACTCTCTCAAGGCGATAAATTCAATATATTCATATTGGATCTTTCTTTCTTTGGCTGGGCATTTCTCTCTACAATACTTCTAAACCTGGGGTTCATACTGCTTAACCCATACATGGAAGCCACAAAGGCATCCCTCTATATAGTAAAGAAGAAAACCGTAGCTGAAAAATATGAGAATACGGAATTAAATTATTAATAATTCCAAAACACAAAAACTTCCTTAATTAAGGAAGTTTTTTATTTCACATGTTATTTCATTTTTATTTAAACAAAACATCAAAGGCATGTTTATCTAAGCCGGAACCTAAAAATACCATATTCATCTCCGGTCTTTCGCCGTCGTAACGTTCTATGCTGAATTTACCTTGAACTACATCTACTTTCACAATTTTATCTCTAATTTCAATGAATCCCTTAGCTCTTATAAGCTTGCCGAATCTACCTGAACAAACTGCATTAAAAACAGTATCCACATCTTGAAAGCTGTTGAATGAAACTTTTTTATAACTATAGCTTTGCATTGATACATCCTTAGACGTATTCAAATACAAATTACTGTAATCGTAATCTTCCAACAAATCCTTCCATTGTTCCTTGGAAAATGTGGAGTAGTGATTTGTGTGTATTTTACCACTTGTGTATGTTTCAAGTTTTTTTACAGCTGAGTTTATTTTTTCTTCGCTGACATTTTCGATTTTGGACAGCAGTATGTGTCCTGCATTTTTTACTTGGTCTATGAACAGATCGCCGTATTGTTTCATTGTTTCATCAACGGTGTAATAATCCACTATTGTTATGGGATTTAGCATTTCAATTTGCTCATATTGTACAGATCTGATATTATCTATTACCTTAGACAAATATCCTATGCCTGTGGGTTCTATGACCAAGTAGTCGGGATTTATAGTGTTTGAAATTGTTAAGACTGTAGTTGCAAAATCCGATTTTTTACTGCAGCAAATACATCCTTCTTCAAGGGAAATTATGTTGTTGCCCTCTAATTTCAGCAGATCTCTGTCTATATTCGCTCTTGAATAATCATTTTCCAAAATTGCTATATTGTCAACTTTTTTAGAAAATTTTTGGATAAATGTGGTTTTTCCGCTGCCTAAAAATCCTGATATAATTAATACTTTCAACTATTAATCTTCCATCAAATCTTCTGCTACTATTACAACCGGTTTAATTAAATCTCTGGGCTTATCTTTCATAAGCATCAAGGCTTCTTCTACATATTCAAATCCGTTGAATTTATGAGTGACTAATTTAGAAAGATCAAGTTTTCCTGTGGATACTAATTTTGCAAGTTTTTCCATTTTTAATCTTCCTCCGGGAGTCAATCCGCCTACTATAGCCTTATGTCCCATTCCTACTCCCCATTCAACTCTTGGAATTTTTATATAATCTCCGCCGTCAAGATAGTTTACGTTTCCTATTCTTCCGCCGGGTTTTAAAGCTTTGACAGCTTCTTCAAAAGTATCTACAGTTCCTCCTGCGATTATTACTTTGTCTACACCTTTACCGCCTGTAAGAGCCAATATTTGTTCCGATATATTGATCCGTCTTTATAGCTGATGATGTCTGTAGCTCCATAAAATTTTGCGGCTTCTACACAGTTTGGTCTTGTACCTACTGCATAAATTCTCGAAGCTCCTCTTAAATTTGCTCCGGCTACGGACATAAGTCCTACAGGTCCTATACCTACTACAAGGACTTCATCTCCGAATTGTACATCTGCCAGTTCAACTCCGTGAAATCCTGTTGGAACCATATCTGAAAGCATAGGAGCTAATACAGGATCCACTCCATCGGGAATGAGTGCCAAGTTTGCATCTGCATCATTGACGTGGAACAATTCACCGAATACTCCGTCTTTGAAGTTTGAGAATTTCCATCCCGCCAACATTCCGTTAGAATGCATCGGATAACCCGCTTGGGATTCAAGAGCACTCCAGTCGGGTGTTATCGCAGGTACAAGTACTCTGTCGCCGGGTTTAAAATCCTTTACCAATTCACCGACTTTGACAATTTCTCCGGCAGCTTCATGTCCGAGGATCATATCTTTTCTATCTCCAATTGCACCTTCCCAAACAGTATGTACATCTGAACTGCATGGAGCCAAAGCTATGGGTTTTACCAAAGCATCCAAGGGTCCCATTGCAGGCTCGGATTTTTCAATCCATCCTGTTTGTTTTTAGTCAAGTCCTTAATTTTGTGTAAAATGCTATAATGCATATTCTTATTTTATTTTTATGCATCACTATGAGTATAATTGATGTATCTTCTTGTGCTTGTTGACCATTCTTCATCAATGTCTATAAGCATCGTACCGATTAATCTATCTGCCGATTCAACATTCGGAAAAATACGAATTACTTTTTCTCTACGTCTAATTTCTTGATTCAATCTCTCTAATAAATTTGTGCTTTTTAATCTGTTGTATTGTGTTGAAGCTGAAGCGGTATATTGGAAAGCATGGATAGGATATACTAAATAGGACAATTTCATTCCGAACATGATATATTAAAA
>CAYFRD010000032.1:0-16959 GCA_964345555.1 uncultured Peptoniphilus sp.
CCATCAAAAATCCTTAAGAGGATGGATGGAACACAAACTATTTCACACTACCTAAAAAAATTTATGAAATTCCCTATGGTTAAGTCTATTTAATACTTAATCATAGGGAATTTTTATTTAATGAAAGATACTGCAGGTTATTACAAGAAACAACATTCATAAAAATATCGACTTGTCTTAAGATATGGCAAGTCGATATAAACTGTTTTTTTACTTATTGTTATGAACGGAAAGATTTATCTAAAATTAATAGTTCTTTCTATTATTACTTCTTGATTTTCAGGGCTCCATATCACATCTTGACCGTCTTTTAAACCCAACGCTCTTGATATATTGGCTATAGGAAGGAAAGTTCTGTCATTTTCCAATACCGGAGTAACATCACTTTCATATTCCGCTCCGTTTACTATTATTTTATTTGTGTCTACTGAGATTTCAATTGTATTTTTACTGTCTTTTAAAATAACGGTTCTGTTTTCTTCAATCCATTCTACTTTAAAGCTTAAAGCTTCTGCTACAAATCTTACAGGAATCATAGTTCTACGTTCTTTTATAAAGGGAGCTACATCCATCTCAATATTTTTTGATTGTCCATTTAGACTTTTTTCCAAACTTTTTTTGCCGATTACCAGTTTAATTTTAATTACAGCTTTTGAGATTTCATTATTTTTTTCGATTGCAGATAGGTTGTTTCCATATCCCAATAAGACATATGATGAATAAGATTTAGTCCTTGGTTTTTCAGAGATAGTTGGAGAGTTCAAGGGTATTTGAGGTTTTTTATTATCTTGCTCAGAAGTATTGGGCTTAGAATCGGGATTGGGAAGTTCGATTTTATTTTCCGGGTTATTTTCTTCAGAAATTTCTTTGATTATTGGAGCATTTTCAGTTGATGAATTTTCCAAGGGCTTTGAATTGGATAAATTGGGATCTTTGTTGTCCGCCCAATAAGGTGATTTTTCTTCTTCTTCAAAATCAGGATTTCTAAATCCGTATTTTAAATAACCTTTAGTTTCAGAACCTATTTTTAAATCTTCTGAACAGGGTTTGCCTATTTTACCTTCTTTATTGTAGACATTTCCACCTTGTAAGAACAACTCGGAAACATCAATACTTCCGTTTCCTTTTACAGCATCTCCGCCATCTCCCGAGAGTTGTCCGTTGCCACCTACTGCAATTAACTTTCCTTTTCCTGTTACTGAACTCCCTTCGTTTAGAATAAGAGCATTGCCGCCGTTGGTTGTCGTAGCCAATCTACCACCGCCATAAAGCCCAAGCTCGCTGCCTTCTAAAAGGATAAGTTTTGCATTTTCTTCTAATTCCATTGCACTTTGCCCTGCATAGGGAAGCCCTGTTGTAGGAGAGTTCCCTGTAGGTGCTTCATCGCCACGAATATATACCTTGCCTCTTACAGTTACATTTCCTTCAACTTTAACGACAGGAGATTCAATTTTTCTTGCTTCATTACTGTCGGTTAGGGAATTTGCATTCGAATATATCAATGAACTTTCCAGTATAGCTTCGTCCTTTAGAATTAGTTGTCCGTTTATGGAGGAACCGGTTAGGAATTCGCCCTTGTATTCGTCATAATTCATTTGAAAAATTCCACCTGATTCAACAGTTATCGTTCCAAAAAGAGAAGAATCGTAGAAATTAAGTTTACCTCCGTCTTTTACAAGAATATTTGTGCTGCTTAAAATTTTCATATTGCGTAGAGTAAGAGAAGTTCCTCTTTCTACTACAAGCGTTTGATGGGGCTTTTTATCTTGATTTATAGAATAACCTAAGATACCGTAAGTGCCGCTTTTGTGAGAACCGTGCCACAGTTTTAGATTTTCAGGCACTTTCACTTCAGATTCTTTTGTCTTGTCACTTTCTGCAAACAGCTCTATTGTCCAAGGTTCCATGTCCCACTCATACTTGTCTGCACTATTTAGCAAAGTAAAATTTTCTTGAATCAATTGTTCTGATAATTTTGTGTTTTTTATATCAAAAACCTTAAAATCCAGTTCATTTGATTTGACAGGATTTGAATCTGAGGTGGTAATTTCCACATAAATTTTATAATCTCCCGCTTTATCGGGAATTCCGTTTAGGGTTATGCTGTCGTCCAATGAATTATATTTGGCTTTCATCCCCATGTTATTGTCGCTTATAAAAGCTTTAACATCCTTGATATATGATTTTATATTAGGACTTTCCGATAGGCTTGACCAGTTATATTCTTCTACTTCCTGTCCCTTGTCCATCAAGGCTACTTGTAATTTTACATTGCTGTTTTGATTGTTTGAAATATTACCTGTGGCACCTGAAATAGCATCATATTTTTCTTGATCGACTACGGCACTTTCAAAATTACCGATTAAACGAGCGTGAACTTCTTTTTCGTAACTTTGATTTGAGTCTATCTTTTCATAGCTGTTATCGCTTTTCTTAACAAATTCGCCCAATACTTTATCACCTTGTTTAAAAGTGAGTATATTGCCATCCTTGGGTTCGTCAGGTAAAGTGATTATAAATTTTTCCATATCCTTGTAATAATTTGTCCCGAAAGCTGCAGCTTTAGATCCTACAGGATTGTACTTAGTACCGTTTATGTAAAAGCCATCTATATTTTCAAGAAGTTTTGCCGGTCTGATGTATAAGTTTACGTCAAAGAAATTTTCTCTTTTAACTTCTATGTATTCAATCTCATCTTGGGTGGGCGTGGTAGGATTGCCGGGAGTATTGTTTCCGGCGGAGTTTAGACTTTCATATGTAGATTCATTTCTTTTAATAAATTTTCCTAATTCTTGTTCGCCTCCCAATAATGTTACAACATCGCCTGTCTTGGTTTTAGTTCCCAGGTAAATCTTGTTGTTTTCAACGGCAAATAAATTCCCGAATGCTGAAATTTTAGAACCGGCTTTGTTGAGTTTTATGTCATTGATCATAATGGACTCTATTTTCTCAGCTGCTTCTTCCGGGTTTACAGTAAAGCCGTGATAATTAGAAAAGCCGCTCTCGCTGAAACCCTCAATTGACTGTACCTTTCCCGTAAATGTTTGATTGACATTTGGCAATGTCAGTGTACTGACGTCTTCTTTTTCAGCAAAGGTTTTGCTTGGGGAAAAACCAAGCAAGAGAACACATGCTGTCAATAAATATAATTTTTTTATATGTCCTTTTTTAGACATATTATCTCCTCCAATACAATTTTTTCATTTCCTATGGAATTATTGAAATAACTATTTGTTAATGATAATATAAATCATTTTCAAGCAAATGATAACATATATCGATAAATATGGTCAAGCTAATTTATTTTATAGAATTTTGTTATGGGCAACCAAATTTACTATTTATAAGTAAAAATTGATATTTTTTAAAATTATAAAATTAAACAGCTATTTAGAAAATTTTCGAAATAGTTATTGACATTCAATACTCCGGTTAATATAATCTATTTAGAAATATTTCGAAATAGGTTTAAGGAGGTGGTTCTTTGAATTTGGAAAAAACTTTTAAAGCTCTTGCCGATAAAAATAGAAGAGAAATTTTAAATATGCTAAGGAATGGACCACTAAGTGCAGGGGATATAAGCGACAAATTTAATATGAGCAAGGCAACTACTTCATATCATTTGTCAATACTCAAGGAAGCAAATTTAATAGTTGATAACAAGGACAAAAATTTTATTATATACAGCTTAAATGCTTCTATATTTGAAGAGGTAGTAGGATATATTATGAATTTTTTAGAGAGGGATTGAGATATGAAAAGAGATAAAGTTTTTAAGATAGGATTAGTTTTATTTTTAGTAAATTTTATAATTGGATTTTATTTTTTGGATAAAGTGCCTGATATGATGCCCATACATTTTGGTACAAATGATATTGCGGATAATTATGCAAATAAATATTTTGCGCTTTTTGGGATTCCTGCATTTATGCTTTTTATATATATGGTGGCATATTTTTTTACGAATAAAGATCCGAGAAAAAAATTTCAAGGGGACAATACATTAAATGTAATACTTATGATTGTACCTGCTCTTTCAATTGCAACTACTTTTTTAAGTGTCTATTATTCTTTGGGGAAGACTATAAAAGTAGGGTTTTGGATAAATATATTTTTAGCGATTATGTTTATATTCTTTGGAAATTATCTTCCTAAGACTAAAAGAAATTACACCATAGGAATAAGAGTTCCCTGGACTTTGGATAATGATTATGTTTGGGAAAAGACTCACAGATTTGGGGGATATGTTTATGTAGCAGGGGGAATACTGTTAATTTTAGGAAATACTTTTCTCTATAAATATATAGAAAAAATAGTTCTAATAATTGTAGTTGTAATAGGATTTATTCCGATAATATATTCATATTTTGTTTATAGAAGCATAAATAAAAGCAATTGACTCTTCTTAAGAAAAACTTAATTATTTTTTAACATTATATTTGCATAAAGAATATTTTTATATAGTATAATTACTTCTATTGAGGAGGTAAAAATGACTAAAATAAAAGATTTTTTAAAAGGACATAAAAAGTTGATACTTATCATGGTGGCGGCTCTTGTCGCTGCCTTTGTGATAAAAGGATTTTTCTTTAAACCGGAAGTAGGAATGGAAATTACGAAAACCGACGCCACACTTTTAGGGAAAAAGGATTTTGAAATAGTAGTTAGCGAAACGGGTGAGGCTGTAAGTGAGGACAGCTCTAAAGTTTATGCCGAAAAACAACTTCCTGTAAAGGAGATAAATGTCGAGGTTGGAGATGTGGTGCAAAAGGATCAAGTTATAGCAAAGTTAGATGATAGCACCATCAAACAACAGATTGCATTGAAACAGGCTATGATAGCCTCCAGCAATAAAAGTTCATCGGCTCAGATAAAGAGCGCTAAGGACAGATTAAATGATGCCAACAAGAATTTGGCGGAAGGAACAAACTCCACACTTATCGCAGCTAATAATGCGGTGATAAGTGCCTATGACCAATGGCAAAGTGCAGAAAAAACTTACGATGACTACAGAAGATCGTTGAATATGGGGTATAACGACCAATTGGTACAACAGGATTCTCTTGCAAGTACTGCTCAAGATTCACTCAATTCTACACAGCTTAACTATAATCAATCATTGGAAAAGTACAATAGCCTTCAAAGGAGTATTTCCGATAACGGCAATAATTTAAGAAATGCAAATATGAGGGTCAGCAGTTTAAAAGACAATGAAGCGAGAATAAGCAGCAGAATAAATGAACTGACAAGCAGAGTTGAGGCAGCAGGTGCTTCCAAGGACACAAGTGCACTGGAACAGCAGTTGCTGGACATAGATTTAAAGCTTAATTCCATAGATAGGACGGCTCCCGGTGCCGACAGTTTAATAAGCAATCTTGAAAGCAGAAAACAACAAATATCCGATCAGATAAACAGCATCAATTCAAGTCAAAGCAATATCAATACAGTCGCAGATTCATCGGAACTGGAGTCTTTGAAGCAACAGCTTAAAAATGTACAGGAGAGTTTGGCTTCCGCTCAAGCTGATGTCACAAAGTACGAAGGAGAAATAGAAGCATCGAAAAAACAGTTAGAATCGGGTCAAATGGAAATACAACAACAAACTTTGGCTCTGGACAAAGCTAAAAAAGATTTGGATCAAGCCAATGAACAAAAGAAAAAATCCGACCTAACAAGACAGGACCAACTGGAAACCTACAGAAAGAACGCTGAAGATTTAAAAAGTGCTTATGAAGGAGCATTGAGAAATTTGGATGTTGCGGAGGCTGCAGCCAAGGATGAGATCAATTCTCTAAAAAGCAGTTTGTCCGTTGCAAATGCAGGTGCGGACAACGGAGTCAACAGCGTAGATTTAAAAAATCTCTACGAAGATTTAGAAAAGACATTAGTTAAATCCCCCATATCCGGAACTGTTACGGAAAATAATATGATCAAGGGTCAAGTTCCAACGGACTACATGGCTAAAATAGATACGGTGGATAGGATAATAGTCAAATCAAAGGCAAAGGAATTTGATATAAACAAACTAAAAGTTGGCATGACCGCCGATATAACCGGTGATGCGATAGGTAAATCAAAGGTGTTTAAAGGTAAAGTGGAATCAATAAATCCTACACCTATGCAAGTGAACAGTCAAGGCAATACAACTTCCAAGGAAGTATTCTATGAAGTAAAACTCAGCATTGAAGACAAAGATAACTTGATAAAGCCCGGCATGACATTGAGAGTTAAGTATATTTTTGAAAGACAAAAGGATGTATTTGCAGTGCCTCTAAGCTCTATATACCAAAAAAACGGCAAAGATTTCATTCTCTATATTGAAGATTCTGAAGAAGCGGTTGAAATCAAGGAAATGCCCGTAATAGTAAAATCAGGCAACGACTATGAAGCTGTTATCGCTTCGGAAAATAAACTTGAAGGCATAAGGGTATTGAATTCACCTGACAAGTTTACCGCCGGCACAAAAGTGACCTTTGTGGAAGTAGAGAAGACAGATGAATGAGCTTAAAAAAATAATTGAAATGAGAGATATAGTAAAAAAATACTACATTGGCAAACCCAACGAACTGGAAATTCTGCACAAAATTTCTTTGGATATTTATGATGGTGAATTCATATCAATAGTAGGAGCCAGCGGTTCGGGCAAGTCCACTCTCATGAATATAATCGGACTTCTTGACAGACCCACTAGCGGAGAATATCATTTAAATGAAATAAATATGGCGGAGGCGAAGGATGAAGAACTTTCCAAGATAAGGAACAAGAGAATAGGATTTGTATTTCAAAACTTCAATTTGATTCCCAGGATTTCAGCCAAAGGAAATGTGGAACTTCCCATGCTCTATGGCAAAGTTTCCAAAAAGGAAAGATCCCAAAGAGCTGATGAACTTCTTGAAATTGTGGATATGGCAGACAGAGCATCTCATAATCCCAACGAGCTCTCAGGAGGACAAAAACAAAGGGTGGCAATAGCCAGAGCCATGGCAAATGATCCGGATATCATCCTGGCTGACGAACCAACAGGGGCACTGGACACCAAGACAAGCAGAATGGTAATGGATATTTTTCAAAGGCTAAACAGCGAGAGAAAAAAGACGATAATACTCATAACTCACAATCCGAAGCTTGCTGCAGAAACCAAGAGAATATTTACCATGTCCGATGGAAGAATTGAGGTGAGCTGATGGGAATTTTTGAAAATATAAAAGTTGCATTTTCAGGACTGCTATTAAATAAAGTAAGAAGTTTCTTGACAATGCTTGGGATAATCATAGGTATATCCTCAGTAATAGGAATAGTCACCATAGGAAAATCACTGTCTGAATCAGTGGCCGGAGGCTTTGCACAACTAAGCAACGCGGCTATATATGTCAGCTTGCAACCTAAAGAAGGATACAATTATTCCGATATCATCTATGATGATTGGATATCGGAAGAGCAAATAGAAAAGATACAGGAACTATATTCCTCGGAAATAAAGACAGTTTCCATATCCGGTCCATCGGCTTCGGGAACAATCAACGCTCAAAGGGACAAAGTAAGAGTTAAGATACAATCCACACTTCCCGGAGAGCTGGAGATGAGCAAGTTGAAAATGCTCTCCGGCAGATTTTTAAGCTCCGAAGATGTGGATAAAAACAGAGAACTGGCAGTAATTTCCGATAAGGTAGTGGAAAAAGTCTTTGAAAATGATTTAGAAAAGGCTCTTGGGTCGGAAGTAGAAATAGATGCCGGAGATTCCTTGAGAGTGTACAGAGTTGTGGGAGTTTATAAGTATGAACCTTTAAGCATGGGGGTATTTGGAGGACAAAGCGGAGAAGATCCGACAAATGTATATATTCCATTGAGTGTAGGTAATGCACAGTTTTATGGAAATGACAAGTATTGGGATTTTTTTGTATCGGCAAGTGAAACTACACAGGAAGGAATAGATATTCTATCGGAACATTTGAAGGAATTTTTCAACGACGGAATTTATAAGGATAACGAAAGAGCACAGATTAACGCACAAAGCTTCCAATCGCAAATGACGCAAATTGAAAGCGTAATGGGTAATGTGAAGTTGGCGATAGGAGCTATTGCAGCTATCTCACTATTAGTAGGCGGAATAGGAGTAATGAACATACTCCTGGTATCAGTCACGGAAAGAACTAGAGAGATAGGTATAAGAAAGGCACTCGGTGCGACAAATGTGGATATAAGGTCACAATTTATAATTGAGAGTATAATAATATGCGTTGTGGGCGGTATTTTCGGAATATTGCTAGGTGGCATAATAGGCTATTTCGGTTCGGTATTTATGAAACAGCCTACACTACCTTCAGTTGCATCAATTATAATAGCTGTGGGATTCTCAATGGTAGTGGGTATTTTCTTCGGATATTACCCTGCAAACAAAGCTGCTAAACTGGATCCAATAGACGCGTTGAGATATGAATAAAGAACCTGTTTTGGGTTCTTTATATTTTTGTCATAATGTATAATAGAAAAGAGGTGCATAATGAATAATATAAAAATAGTTTTAAATATGAATTTCGGATTGGAATCCGTAGTGAAAAGAGAACTCATAGACATGGGTTATGGAGATCTGGAAATAAATGACGGGCAAATAAGTCTGCAAGGAACTTTAAGAGATGTAGCCATACTCAATTTGCGCATAAGAAGTGCGGAGAGGGTTTTTATCGAATTAGCCAGCTTTGAAGCGACTACCTTTGAAGAGCTGTTTGACAATGTCTATTCTCTTCCGTGGCAGGACATAATATCCAAGGACGGGAATTTCATAGTACAGGGCAGAAGTGCAAAATCTAAACTTTTTTCAGTATCGGACTGTCAGAGGATAACGGAAAAAGCAATAATCAAAAAACTTCAAAAGACTTACGATATTTCGCATTTCAGCAAAAGTAAAGAGAGATACAAAATAGAAGTGATTTTATACAAAGATGTAGCAAGAATCGTACTTGACACTTCGGGAGAAGGTCTACACAAGAGAGGATACAGGGAAGCATCATACAAGGCGCCTCTTTCCGAGACTATAGCTGCAGGACTTGTGCAGCTGTCTTATTGGAACAAAGACAGAGTTTTTTGGGATCCGTTTTGCGGCTCAGGGACCATAGCCATAGAAGCTGCTATGATCGGCAACAATATTGCTCCGGGACTTATGAGAAACTTCGATTTTGAAAAATTTATGTTCATGGATGAAAAATATATTAAAGAAGAAAAAGCTAGATGTTACGGTGATATACAGTATGACAACGCCCTTGAAATATACGGGACGGATGTATCCTACAAAGCTATAGAAATCGCAAAGATGAATGCGGAGATACTGGGAATAGATGAAGATGTCAAGTTTTTCGTGAAAGATATCAAGGAACTGGATATAGCGGGGGATTATGGAGTCATAATAACAAATCCTCCATACGGAGTAAGAATAGGTGAGGGCGAAGTGGAGGAATTGGAAAGTGAACTGGGTAAACTCTACAAGTCCTTGGACACATGGTCGCTGTATGCAATTTCAGCGGATGAAAATTTCGAAAAAAACTTCGGCAAGAGAGCCAACAGGAATAGAAAACTCTATAACGGAAGGATAAAAACCTATTACTATCAATACTTCGGACCCGCTCCCAAGCGTATATAAATTTGAACTTTGTTGTGTTATAATGCAGTAGAGGTGAATTCTATGGTTTCAGTTTATAAAGACATGATATTTAATAAATCCAAACTGAATTATCAAATTCTCGATGCCATTGCAGATTTGGTTAGAGTTGTAGATGCGAACAACCAAGTTATATTTGTAAACGAAGCCATGAGCAGACAATTGGGATACGATGTAAAGACACTTGTGTGCAGCATTTCAGAAAACGAAGTGTCTTTGAATATTGCCAAGAGAACCGTTGAAACGGGAGAAATAATACAAAGAGAAGAGATAATAAAAGACCTTCGTTATTCCGTAAAATGCTCGCCCATAAAGGATTCCGACGGCAATGTGCTCGGGGCGGTGGAAGTATTCAGAAATACGTCCACTGAGCACAGATTGGTTACGGAAATCATCGACAAAAATAAAAAACTCACCATCGAGATGGCGAAAGCGAAGAAGATTCAAACATCTCTTTTGCCGAAACAGGGGTTTATGGAAAATGTAAAGGTCAATTACATATTTGAACCCTACAGCATATTAAGCGGAGACATATTCGATATATTTAAAATCGACAAGGACAACTTCGCAATTTACATATCAGACACCGTAGGACATGGATTTGCCTCCTCAATGGTGACTATGTTCGTGAGATTCATAATGAGGAATCTGTCAACCGAAACACTTAAAGTCCCATCTTTGACCTTGTCTGAACTTCAGGAGAAGTTTGCCGAGTTGGATTTAGATTTGGAAACCTATTTTACTTGTTTTTATGGGATATACAATAAAAAAAGAGCACAACTGACCTATTCAAATGCGGGACATTATCCTGCGCCCATATTGTTATCGGGAGGAAATATCGAAATTTTGGAAACACCCGGATATCCAATCACCAAATTTTTAAATAAATTCAATTATGAAGATAAAACTGTAGCTCTGAATATCTCCGATAAATTGCTGCTAATGACTGACGGAGTTGTAGATGCAAAAAATTATCACAAGGAAAATTACGGCATCAACAGAGTTGTAGATATAATAAAAGAAAATGAAAACGGAGAATTGAGCCTTTTGAAAAAGAGCCTGAACAGTTTTATCTGGGGCGAACAAAAGGATGATATTACGGCATTATTGTTAAAGGTATGGTAATGATCAAATATATAAATGAAGAATTAACAGATATAAATGAACTTGAAAACGAAAATTACATTCGAGAGCTGAAAAATTTGCGAGGTAAGTACAAAGACTGTCTGGGCTTTGAAAATGTTGAGAGAAGCATTGAAGAGTTGCCGGAAATACTTAAGTGTAAAGAACACATTAAAGAAAAATTCAATTTAGTATTAGTTTGCGGAATAGGAGGCTCTTACTTAGGTGCAAGAGCTGTAACTGAAGCTGTAAAAGGACAGTATTTCAATTATCGCTCCGATGTGAAGATGCTATTTTTAGGGAACAATCTCTCATCACATCACATAAAGGACGTGATGAATATGGCTGAAAATGCAAATCCATGCGTAATAGCTGTATCAAAATCGGGCGATACCATTGAAACTTTAATAAGTTTTCAGATAGTTCGCAAATTTTTAATGGAAAAATATGAGGATTATGAAAGCAGAATTTTTCTGATCACAAATGAGAAAAGAGGCAGACTCAAGGACTTTAAAACGTCAGAAGAATTCGGTTTTCTAAAAATACATGAAGACGTTGTGGGCAGGTATAGCTTGTTGAATAACGTTGGACTTTTGCCCATGGCAATAGCCGATGTAGATATCAAAAAACTGTTAAAAGGAGCATTAGATTACAAAAGAAGCTTAAAAGAAGTGGATTTAAAAGAAAATCCCTCTTTTTTGTATGCCCTTTCAAGGAAAAAATTCTTTGAAAAAGGAAAAAGAACCGAGATACTCTTTGCAACGGATCCTGCTCTTGAGTATCTGCTCAAATGGTATGTGCAATTATTTTCAGAATCTGAGGGAAAGAATAAAAATATCATATATCCCAATTACCTAATTTACTCCCAGGATTTGCACTCCATGGGACAATTTTTGCAGGAGGGACCCGATGACATATTTGAAACTTCCATAAATTTTGCAAATGGCGATATTGATTACAAAGTGGATTTAGAAGAAATAAATCCCATATATTATAAAAACTTAAGGGACTACTCATTAAATCTATTGAATGAAAAAACCATCAAAGCTACAAAGGATGCTCACTTAAAAAACAACATCCCCACGTCGGAGATTCGTTTGGACAGACTGGATGAATACAACATGGGACAACTGTTGTACTTTTTCATGGTCAGCTGTTCAATTTCATCAATGTTCTTCGGTGTAAACCCCTACGATCAACCGGGAGTAGAGGAATATAAGTCCATATTCAAAGCGATAATTAGATGATGTTTTGGGAAAAATGATTTCATGATAATTAAAATAAATAAACCGAGGTAAATACCTGAATTTTAGTACAAAAATTAAACATAACATATTATTGAAATTATATAGTAAAAACGCTTGCAAATCTAAAAATGATGTGCTAATATATGTTTATGAATATTTTCACTGTGTTGTTAATATTCTTCAATTATCTTTTTTCTTCCCAGCTATACAAGAAGGATACCAGGAAGGTGTCTTTCTTGTATTTTTTTGTATAAATAATCAGAGATAAAAATCTCCCTTTATTGAAATCTCCCCGCTGGATAATTCTTTCTTGCTTCCGTCTAAGAACTCTACCACTAGATTACCCTTGTCATTTATATCTACGGCGAGGGCTTCGTACTTTGCATTATTTTGTGTAAATTCGATTTTTTTGCCTAGAACAAGAGAATAATTTTTATAAGTTTGCAAAATATCCTCGTTAGCTCTGTTATAGCAGCAGTTGTAGAATTCATTTAATATTTCAGCTACCAATTGATTTCTGCGGATGTTCTTTGCATTTAGAGAGCCGGCTTTTTTGTTCAAATCCCCCTTAAAGTAAGAACTTTTAGTATTGAAATTAATTCCTATGCCAACGACTATGGATTTGATCTGCCTTGATTCAAAATCGGAATCGGCTTCGGATAGTATTCCGCAAATTTTTTTCCCGTCTATAAATATATCGTTGACCCATTTGATTTTAGGTTCCTTGTCCGTGTTTTTATCTATGGCTTCTGCCACTGCCACGGCGGCTTTTATTGTTATTAAATCCAAGGATTCCATATTGAAATCGGATGTAGGAAAAATTATTATAGAAAAATAAATTCCCGTATCTTCGGGAGATAAAAAATCTCTGCCCCTTCTTCCGCGGCCCTTGGTCTGTTCATTTGCTATTAAGACGGTGAAGTTCTTGACTTTTTCTGAATAGAGAAGTCTTTTCGCCTCGGTGTTTGTGGAATCTATGCTGTCGTAAACTCGTATATCTATGTCTTTGAGATTTCCTTCCAAGTGGTTGATCATACCGAAACGTGAGAGCTTGTCACAACCATCATCGATTTTATAACCTTTATTAGGAGCACTGTTTATGATAAACCCCTCATCTCTTAAACTCTTGACGCCTTTCCATATTGCTGTTCTGCTGATATCCAAGGATGATCCGAGTTCTTCACCTGAAATGTATCTGTCCCTGTTCTCTTCAAGGCATTTTAATATTTTATCTTTTGTGTTCATTTAAACAACCCCTGTAAATTTTTATACTAACATTATACCAAAATAAAAGATAAGAAATATTTGTAAAAATATGAATTTAAAAATTTACATTTCTTGACAAAATAAATTAAAAAGGTTAAAATATTATTCTAAGTCAATTAGGAGAGATGTCCGAGCTGGTTGAAGGGGCTCGCCTGGAAAGCGGGTATACGGGAAACCGTATCGAGGGTTCGAATCCCTCTCTCTCCGCCACAGCCATGATAGACGGGGAATTAGCGATGCCTTGTAACCTGCAATTCGCTACAGCAGGGTTGAATTCCCGCCGGAGGGTGTATACTGTATAGTCTGCCCCAAGTGTGTGATGTTGACGGTAGGGTCCTGCGCAATATATGCTTGTGAACCGTGTCAGGTCTTGACGGAAGCAGCACTAAGCAAGATTTTATATGTGCCGTGGGAGTGCCTTATCTGAGTTAACTGCTTGGGTACCGTGTATGGTCTGTATTCGAAGACGGGTTCATGGTTACATATCAGCCACTTTTAGTAGTGGCTTTTTTATTGCTCAAATTCATATCTTAAATTATTATATATTCATTTTTTTAATCTTTAAACAAATAAAAATACCACAATATAGCAAATTCAAATAAAAATATTTTACCGTTAATATCTCGTATAAATTTTAATATATATTTACAAAAATAAAGCATTGCATAATAAAATTTGATAAAAACTATCACTTTACCTTTATTTTTTATAAAATGGTGATATAATTATATAAACAAATGATTTATATTATCATTTAAATATAGATTTTGAGTTTATAGTTTAAAGTGAGGAGTGTTTTTATGAATTTGCTTATGGTACCGAAGAATGTTGAATTCGAAATACTTAAGATAAGAGATAAAAAGTTTAAAGATGAAAAACATTTAAGGCACATGGAGAATCTGGGATTTGTAAGAGGAGCAAAAATTGAAGTTGTAAATGAAAATAGTGCGAATCTCATAGTAAAAGTCAAGGATTCAAGAGTTGCCATAGGGAGCGACGTCGCTTCGGCGATAACTGTTAAGGAGGCAACGGCATGACTTTAAAGGAAGTTGAAGTTGGAAAGTACTACATAGTGGACAAAATAGGGGGTAAGGGTCCCTTGAGAAGAAGAATAATGGACATGGGACTTACAAAGGGCACGGAGATTTATGTCAGAAAGGTCGCACCTCTAGGGGATCCGGTTCAAATAAACATAAGAAATTATGAATTGTCCATAAGGCGTGCAGACGCTGAGTTAATAGAAATTTCAGATTTGGTAAAGGAGTGATATTGTGGGAGTACATATAGCCTTAGCAGGCAACCCTAACAGTGGTAAAACCACTCTTTTCAATGCTTTAACAGGTTCTCATCAATATGTGGGAAATTGGCCCGGAGTAACAGTTGAAAAGAAGACGGGAGCATATAAAAAAGACGAAAATGTTAAATTTACAGACCTCCCTGGAATATATTCCCTATCGCCATATACACTTGAAGAAGTGGTATCGAGGGATTTTTTATTGAATGGGGAAGCTGACGTTATAATTGATGTTATAGATGCATCAAATATAGAGAGAAATCTATATTTGGCGACGCAGTTGTCGGAACTGGGCATACCTCTTGTTCTGGCATTTAACATGATGGATGTTGTCAGAAAGAACAAAGATGATATAGATTCCGCAAAGATAGAAAGAGAATTAAATTGCAGAGTTGTGGAAATTTCCGCTCTGAAAAATGAAGGAATAGATGAATTAATAGATGCTGCAAAATCAGAAGCTTTAAAAAATAAAAGAACCATAGAGATAAATACTTTTTCTGAAAGTGTGGAGTCTTATTTAAGTGAAATAGAAAAGAATGTCAGATCTCTTGAAGACAATCCGGCAAAGAGATGGTTTGCAGTGAAACTCTTTGAAAATGACGAAAGGATTTCCGACAATATTTACATCAGCAAAAAGGAAAAAGAAATTGTAGATGAAATTATAAAGAGAGCCGAAGAGGAGTTTGATGACGATACGGAAGGCATCATCACTGATGAAAGATATAATTTTGTAAGCGAAATAACTTCCAAATCCGTAAGAAAGGGCAGAAAAGGGCTATCCGTCAGTGACAAAATAGACAAGATAGTCACAAACAGAATTTTGGCACTCCCCATATTTGTGGGAATAATGTTTTTAATTTACTATATTGCCATGGATTATGTGGGAGGCCCTGTAACTGACTGGGTAAATGGAAAATTCTTCGAAGAGATCATCGGAGGCAATGCCCGAGCATTTTTAGAAGGAATAGGAACCGCACAGTGGCTGACATCGCTCGTAGTAGATGGAATAATAGCCGGAGTCGGAGGGGTGCTGGGATTTTTGCCTGTAATAGCCACTTTGTTTTTGTTCATATCCATACTGGAAGATGTGGGATACATGGCGAGAATCGCCTTTATACTTGACAGAATTTTCAGAAGATTCGGACTTAGCGGAAAGAGTTTCATTCCGATTTTGATGGGAACAGGATGTTCGGTTCCCGGGATAATGGGCACGAGGACTATAGAAAACGACAGAGACAGAAGAATGACTATAATAGTTGCATCTTTCATGCCCTGTGGAGCTAAAACGGATATAATAGTGATGTTTTCAGCTATATTGGGAGGTCATTTTTGGTACGGACCTCTGTGGTACTTCGGAGGAATTGCAGCTGTAGTAATTTCAGGAATAATTTTAAAGAAGACTGAAAGGTTCAAGGGAGATCCTGCACCTTTTGTAATGGAACTTCCGGAATATCATTTACCGGCGGCATCCAATATTTTAAAGGCGACATGGAATAGATGCAAGGCATTTATAATAAAAGCCGGAACTGTAATTTTACTTTGCACAGTGGCCATTTGGTTCTTGAAAAATATTTCAATAAACTTTGAGTTCGTTGAATTTGCAGATGCAAGCACCGATTCCATATTATCTTTCATAGGCAAGAAACTATCATGGATATTCGCTCCATTGGGATTTGGTGATTGGATGGCGACAGTAGCTACAATACTGGGACTTGTAGCCAAGGAAGTAGTAGTCGGAACTTACGGTGTAGTTGCCGGAATAGGAGAAGTAGGAGCGGATGATCTGGGACTGATTCCCCTTGTTCAACAAAACTTCACAACTGCGTCCATACTTTCATTTATGTTCTTCAATCAATTGACGTTGCCGTGTTTTGCAGCAATGGGAGCCATAAAGGAAGAGATGGGCAGCAACAAATGGTTCGGATTTGCCATAGGCTATCAGGTGATATTTTCCTATACAATAGCTTTGATGGTATATCAGTTCTCAAGAGTATTCATAGAGGGTCAACCGGCAAATGCCTGGACTTTTGTAGCGGCGGCGGTGTTGGTTGTGTATTTGTACCTGCTGTTCAGACCGGCAGGTAAGAAGGACAGATTAAATGTAAGATCAGCGGAGGTGTAAAATGACTTTACCCACTATAATCGTATTGGCTGTGCTCGTAACAGTTATAGCCTTTGCAGTTAAGCATGCCTTTAAGACAAAGGGTTGCGACTGCGGATGCGAATCCTGTAAGTACAGCGCTTCATGTCATAGTGACAAATAAATAAATCCTTTTAATCTACAAGGCGAGTGTTTAAATTATCTAAATGCTTGCCTTTTTACTTTGGATAGGATATACTAAATAGGACAATTTCATTCCGAACATGATATATTAAAA
>CAYFRD010000033.1:0-16277 GCA_964345555.1 uncultured Peptoniphilus sp.
TTTAATATATCATGTTCGGAATGAAATTGTCCTATTTAGTATATCCTATCCAGTTATTATACTAATAACATTATATCAATACAGAAAAAACAAAAGAACTGAAAAAGAAACATTAGCTTAATAATTAAATAAATAAGTATCAAAGGTCGAATAATTATCAATTATTCGACCTTTGATTGAGTTAAAAAGAGTATTATCATACAATTAATTTATTACAAACGCACATTGAAATGTAAATTAATTTATGATAATATTTTACAGATAAAAATTTAAGGTTTTATTTTGGTTATGTGAGAAAGGTGTGATGCCGTGGAGAATAATTTATTATACAATGTACATGAAAGGCCTCCATTTATCAAATCTGTTTTTTTGAGTATTCAGCATGTGTTTGCGATGTTCGGAGCTACTATTTTGGTTCCGCTGGTTGTGGGACTTCCTGTGTCGGTGGCGCTTTTTTGCAGTGGGGTAGGCACGATTATTTATTTGCTTATTACCGGGTTTAATGTGCCTGTGTACTTGGGATCTTCCTTTGCCTATATAGCGGCTATGAAGTATGCGATTGAGGCTATGAATGGCGATATAAGTGCATCACAGACGGGTCTTGTAATGATCGGCTTGATCTATGTGTTAGTGGCGATTGTGCTTAAATTTACGGGAACTTGGTGGTTGGATAAACTTCTTCCGCCAATAGTAATAGGACCTATGATAATAGTAATCGGTCTTGGACTTTCTTCCACTGCTGTAAATCAGGCTGGGTTTGTCGAAGGTGGAAAGTTGGTCAATATGTTTATTGCTGTTGCTACTTTCCTGATAACTGCTTTTGTATCTACAAAGGCGAAGGGTGTTTTTAAAATAATTCCTTTTTTGATTGGAATCACCGGCGGCTATATATTGTCAATTATCTTCAATATAGTAGATTTTTCGGGTATTGTTGCTTCTGTAGAAAATGGATTTTTCCATGTTCCGGATTTTTATTTGCCCTTTGAAACGCCTTACTTTGAAAGTTATGATTTGTACTTTGGTCCTGAATCCATGGCCATACTTCCCGTCGCCATAGTTACTTTATCTGAACATATTGGAGACCATACTGTTTTGGGGAAAATTTGCGGAAAAAATTTTTTAAAGGATCCGGGATTATCGAGAACTATTACGGGAGATGGTGTTGCAACTGCGGTGTCAGCATTTTTGGGAGGACCTGCCAATACAACTTATGGAGAAAATACCGGAGTTGTGGCTATAACAAGAATAGCAAGCACAAGTGTGATTTTCGGAGCGGCGATCATTGCAATTATTTTGAGTTTTATTGCTCCTGTGCAAGCTGTCATAATGTCCATACCCAATCCTGTCTTAGGTGGAATGAGCCTTCTTTTATACGGCGTTATCGCCAGCAACGGGCTGAGAGTGTTGGTTGATAACAATGTGGATTTCGGCAAGCAAAGAAATTTGATCATTGCCTCTGCTATGATGGTGCTGGGATTGGGAGGAGCTGTTTTTCCCATAAGCAAGTTGGCAAATTTATCGGGTACTGCTCTTGCAGCTGTTCTCGGTATAATATTGAATTTAATACTTCCAAAAGAATAAGTTCTTTAAAGAAAAATAAACTCGGGAATTTCCCGAGTTTTGCTTTTAATAATCTTACAGATCCATTTTATTTTTTATAAATGTGCCATTTTCAAGTTCGTTAAATGCTGTTACCAGCTCTTCTCTTGTGTTCATAACTATGGGACCGCCCCAAGCTATTTCTTCTTTAAGGGGAGTTGATGCCATCCACACTATTTCGACATCATCTTTTGCAGTTATTTCCACTTCTCCTTCAGATAGCAACAGGTCTGTTTTTTCATCTACATCTTCACCATTGAGAGTGATTTCTCCAAGTAAAGTAAAAAGATGAGTTGTGTAACCATCTTTAGTGTTAAGTGTTACTTTTCCACCTTTTTCCAAGTTAATTACATAGTAGTCAAGGGGATTATATTTGGGAGTGTAGCCTTTGTGTTCTCCATATTCTCCGCTGAAAACTTTTATATGAGCATCATCAAGCTTGAAATTCGCTACATCTTTTTCAGATAGTTCTTGATAAAAAGGATTTGCCATTTTATCTTTTTGAGGAAGATTTAACCAAAGTTGCAACCCTAAAAGTCTTTTTTCTTCTTTAAAGGTTTCTGAGTGCATAATCCCGGATCCTGCAGTCATCCACTGTATCATGTTTGATCCTATGGTTTTTTCGTTTCCCATGGAATCCTTGTGTGTGATATGTCCTTGAGATATATAGGTGATTGTCTCGATTCCTCTATGTGGGTGTGTGGGAAATCCGGCTTTATAATCGTCATAATTTGTTGAGTCGAAACTGTCGAGCATCAAAAAGGGATCGTGGCTTGTTGTTGTATCATGGCCAAGCACTCTTACTAAATTTACACCGGCACCGTCAACGGCACGGACTCCTTTTACTCTTTTTAAAATTTTTGATTTCATATAATTTTCTTCCGATTTTTAATATTAAAAAACAATTGTCTACCAATGAATAATTGTTCATACTATCTATACCCATTTATTTTTAGAATAAAAGTTTGATAACTAATAAAGTATATTTTATGCTACAATATTTGTAATATAAACATTAAAGGAGAGATCATGGTACTTTTATTTGTGGCAATCGTTTTGATTCTTGCGCTGTTTGCGGTGAATTTATCTTCAAAATCCGGTGTACCTTCGCTTTTGCTTTTCTTAATATTGGGAATTACAAGCGGTTTTTTCGGAGTGGAGTTTGATAATTACGAAATTGCGGAAAATTTTGCAACTTTGGCTTTGATCGTAATAATGTTTTATGGTGGGTTCGGTACTAATTGGACAATGGGAAAACCTGTTGTAAAAGAGGCTACTATATTGGCATCTTTGGGAGTTGTTGCAACTGCGTTACTTACCGGATGGTTTGTGCATGTATTTTTTAAATTTCCGTTAATTGAAAGCATGCTCTTAGGTTCAATTGTAGGCTCTACAGATTATGCTTCTGTATCAAATATACTCACATCAAAGAATTTGAACCTGAAATACAACAGTGCATCTCTTTTGGAACTTGAAAGTGGGTCCAACGACCCTACTGCGTATACTATGACGATGTTGTTTTTATCAATTTTATTGGGGAACGATATATCTATTCCTATTCTTGTTTTAAAACAGGTAATTTTCGGGCTTTTAATGGGATTTTTGTTTGCGAAGATCGTGGGCAAGTTGCTTAAAACATTAAATTTTCAAAAGGACGGTCTTTCCATAGTATTTATGGCTGCTGTTGCACTTCTGACCTATTCTTTCACCAATGTAATAGGCGGAAACGGATATTTGGCAGCATATATTTTTGGAATAATAATCGGAAATAAATCCTTTCTTGGTAAAAAGGATATAGTATTTTTCTTTGACGGTTTTACCGAGCTGATGAGCATAGGATTGTTCTTTTTGCTCGGACTGTTGGCGGATCCGGTAAAGATAATAGAGTATCTGCCGATATCTTTTGTGATAATGCTATTTATGACCTTTGTAGCAAGACCTGTTTCCGTAGTGGGGCTTATGATTCCTTTTAAACTCAAAAAAACGCAACTGGTAGTATTATCTTGGGCAGGTCTTAGAGGAGCTGCTGCAATAGCCTTTGCAATAATGGCGGTAAATCAAAGTCATGGGCAAAATATATTGAGCATAGATGTGTATCACATTGTATTCGGGATATGTTTTTTGTCATCCTTGCTACAAGGTTCTTTCATGGCCTATATATCCAAAAAATCCGACATGATCGACCCCAAAGATACAGTGCTCAAAACCTTTAATTTCTATTCTGATAAAAGCGATATAAACTTTATAAAGACGATTATAGATGAAGAAAGCGACTTGGTAGGAAAAAAAGTCAAGGAATTAAATATGCATTTTGATTTTATAGTTGCAAAGATAGAAAGAGGACAAAAGACCATAGTTCCCAGAGGAGAGGTATCCTTTGAAGAAGGAGATGTGGTAGTGCTTGCAGGGGAAGAATATTTTGACTATAGTGGACAGGAGATCATGGAGTTTTCAATAAATGTCGGACATCCTTGGATAGGTCGAAAAATTGTCGATTTGAGACTGGATAATAACAAGCTGATATTAGCTGTAGATAGAAATGGGAAATTTATAAATGCAGAGGGAAGCACTGTAATTATAGAAGGGGACAGAATACTTTTAATAACAGATGAAAATGTGGATTTCAGCATAAGGAGCTGATATATATGAATATTTTGATATTGAAAGGAAGTCCTAGAGAAAAGGGCAATACAAATTCTCTCGTGGAAATATTTAGGAATGAAATGGAAAAATTCGGAAATAAAGTAGAGGATATTAATCTGTATAATATGGATTTAAAAGGTTGTACAGCGTGTAGAGAGTGCCAAAGATTCAATGATAAATTCGGATGTCCTATAAAAGATGATATGCAAGGAGTCTTTGATTTGATATTGAAGTCAGATTTAATAATACTGGCAACACCTATTTATTCGTGGTATTGCACAGCGCCCATGAAAGCAACCCTTGACAGACTTGTCTACGGAATGAATAAATACTATGGAGAATACAAGGACCTATCTTTGTGGCAAGGGAAAGATCTGGCGATAATAACCACCTTCGGATACGGAATAAACAAAGGGCCAGATCTTTTTGAAGAGGGAATAAAAAGGTATTGCAAACATTCCAAATTAAATTACAGAGGAATGCTCTGTCATAGGCATTTTGGATATGGAACAAAATTTATGAATGATGAGAAAATAAAAAGCACTATGGAATTTGCAAATTCTTTAAAATGAATATACTTACAGCGAGTAAGAAAGCTATTTAGTTAGGCATATTTGTGCTATTTAATTTATATAAATGATGAGAATAAAAGGCAAAGACGATGGAATTAAAAATCTGTCGTTTTTTTAATGCAAAGAAATATGAAATTGAATTGTAAAAAAATAAAGTATGTTGCCGGAGCAACTGATAAACTATATCAATAAAAGTAAAATGTCATTTAGGAAGGTGTTTAAATGAAAGGACATAATTTTTTAAAAAGTTTAGGAAGGACCAAACTAAGACCGGCAGGCGGAGTTGGGACTAATTGGTTATTTAGCAATGTAAATTGGAACGAAGATATTAAACTTTTAGAGGTTGCTTGTAATCAAGGGGATAATTTAATACAGATTTACAATGATCATAAAGTTGAAGTGACAGGTGTTGATTTAGATTTAAATGTTGTCGAAGAGGCAAGAAGCAATATTGATGTACTGGGTTTATCGGATGAAATCAAAGTTATGCAAATGGATGCAAAGAAATTGGCATTTGAGGATTCAAGTTTTGATGTTGTGATAAACGAAGCAATGCTCACTATGTGTAAGGATGAGGATAAAGATATTATCTTAAAAGAGTATTTCAGAATTTTAAAAAAGGTAGGAAAACTTTTAACTCACGATATCGTCTTAAGTGAAGATAGTGATGATTTGAGGAGAACCTTATCTAAAAATATCAATATGGCTGTATATCCGCATACTAAATCAAAATGGATAGAAATATTTGAAAATAATGGATATAAAAACATAAAAATAAAGACAGATGAAGTAAAATTGCTTGACAAAGAAACCATAATTAAAGACGAAGGAGCAATAGCAGCAGCACGAATTTTTAAAAACGGACTTAAGGATGAGAATAAGGATAAGTTTAACAGAATGCAGGATTTTTTTAACAATTGCAAAGATAAGATTGGATATATATTGATTTATTCTGAAAAAGAATAGATCAAAAAAGGAGTTTACTATGAAAAGAATAAAATATTTAACCTTGATCTTAATATTTATTATGGTATCTCAGCTGGTGGCATGTAATTCAAATATCGCTGAAAATAAAAATGAGATTTCGACAGAGCAGACAGAAGTTAAAGAGAACCAAGATGTTGCGGAAGATTCAGATAAAGTTGAAACCGGCACAAGGACCATAGTTGACCACGCGGGAAACAGTGTTGAAGTTTCAGTAAAAATAGAAAGAATTGTAATAGATCAAATTCCGATATTATCAACTTACATGGCTTATCATCAAGGGTAGGCGCCGTATATAGTGGGATATGCAGGCTCTTTAAAAGAAGTAATATCAGATACGGTATTAAGAGATATAGCACCGGAAATATTAGATGCATCTACAACAGTTTATGCACAAAGCGATATAAATGTTGAAGAATTGGTAAAGTTGGAT
The DNA here is from genome assembly GCA_964345555.1 of uncultured Peptoniphilus sp. Lineage (GTDB taxonomy): Bacteria > Bacillota > Clostridia > Tissierellales > Peptoniphilaceae > Peptoniphilus_E. Next base: position 6,232 of record CAYFRD010000033.1, read on the forward strand.
CCGGATGTAATATTTTATAATGCCGGCAACAAACAGCATTATGAAATATTGTCAAAGACAGGTATTCCATGCGTGGGATTTGCAACTGTAGGGCATGAAACCCCGGCAGATCCGATACAAAGATATGGACAATGGTTGGATTTATTGGAAGATGTTTTCGGTGAAGAAGGAAAGATGGATGAATTTATAGCCGATGGAAATAAAATTGTAGAAGAAATAGAAACAAAAATTGCGGAAATACCCATGGGAAAAAGACCGAGCGCAATGATTCTATGGAAGTACTCACAAGGTGTTCCGACAGTATCGGGCAGTGGAGTTTTTGGAGATTTTTGGCTGAAAAGGCTCGGTACAGAGAATGTGGCTGCAGAAGCAAAGGGTTTTGCACAAGTTTCCTTTGAACAAATATACAGCTGGAATCCGGACTTATTATTTTTAGACGGACCGGGTTTGTTGAATATAAAAAGCCAAGATGTCTATGACAATAGGGTGGAAGGAGCGGATTTCTCACCTTTGAAAGCCGTTGAAAATAAACGAGTATACAATACAAAGTTGGGAATGTGGAACTGGTTTACTCCTAATCCGGATGGACCTTTGGTCTTAGCTTGGTTGGCTAAATCGGCCTATCCCGAAGAATTTGCAGAATATCCTTTGGAAGAAATGATAAAAGAATATTACGAACAATGGTACGGCTATACTCTTACCGCTGAAGAAATAGAGGATATGTTTGACATATGAGAAAAATGTTTAACGAATCGGGAAACATTAAAAAATCTATAACATTATTATTAATTATTTTACCAATAATTACTGCTTTTGTTTGTCTATCGTTTGGAAGAATGAATCTCCCTATAAAAGATATATTAAATTTATTTTTGGATTTTATCAAAGCAAGGGAAATAGATTCGACACTTTATGCAGTAGTAATGAATATAAGATTACTAAGAATAATTCTTGCCCTCGTAGTGGGGGCAGGAATGACCGTTGCAGGAGTGACTTTTCAATCTTTATTTTCTAATCCGCTGGCTACACCGGATATATTAGGTGTGACAAGTGCTACATGCGTTGGAGCGATAATAGCCATATTAAATTCAAAAAATATATTTGCAACTCAAATATACGCTCTTATTTTTGGACTTATATCGATCTGGATAACATTGATTTTGGGAAGAACGAAAGATAATTCCATAATAAATCTCATCTTATCCGGAATCATTATTTCTTCGGTATTTAATGCTGTATCATCAATACTAAAATATACAGCAGATCCGACGGATAAACTTCCGGAAATTACCTATTGGTTAATGGGATCACTATCCGGCGCATCATATAAAAGTATTTTATTTGGTGCGCCGCTTATAATAATTGGTATATTATTGGTATATGTCATGAGGTGGAGGCTAAATGTTTTGACTTTGTCTGAAGAAGAGGCGAAATCCACAGGTATAGACATCAAAAAGACAAGAGTATATTTTATATTAGCTTCCACTATAATTACCGCATCAAGCGTTTCAATGTGCGGACAAATTGGCTGGATCGGTTTGATAGTTCCTCATATAAGCAGGATGCTTGTCGGATCAAATAATAGATATGTAGTTCCGTTTAGCATAAGCCTCGGAGCGATTTTTTTGATAATAATAGATAGCTTATCAAGGAGCGTGTCCATAATAGAGCTTCCATTGTCAGTGTTGACAGCTATAATAGGGGCACCGACATTTATTTTGTTATTAAAAAGAAAAGGGGTGAGTTTTTAAGTGAGCATAGGTGTAATAAATGGAAATTTTTCCTACGGCAAAAAACCTATATTAAAAGATATAAATTTCAACCTCGAAAAAGGAGAAATTTTATCGATTTTAGGTCCAAACGGGATTGGTAAAACAAGCTTGATAAAATGCATAACAGGGCTTTTGGAGTGGACATCAGGTTCAAGTCAGGTTGATAAAACAGATATAAGAAAAATGACAAAAAAAGAACTATGGAAAAAAATATCTTATGTACCCCAATCAATACATTTTGCATTTTCTTATACGGGTTTAGAAATGGTTCTTTTAGGAATTACTGTAAATTTGTCGTTTTTTTCTCAACCGGGTAAAAAAGATTTAAAAAAATGTTTAAATATAATGGAGAAATTAGGGATTGCTTATTTAGCACAAAGAGATTGCAATACAATGAGCGGGGGAGAACTTCAAATGGTGCTTATAGCGAGAGCTCTTGTAAGCGATCCTGAAATAATAATATTAGATGAACCGGAAAGTGGATTGGATTTTAAAAATCAGCTGAAAATTTTAAAACTTATAGAAAAACTTTCACACGTAGAAGGCTTAATAGCAATAATTAATACGCATTATCCTGAAAATGCCATTGCTATGTCTGACAAATGTTTGTTGCTAACAAGAAACTATCAATATAGATACGGATTAACAAAAGAGATATTGACTGAAGAAAATATAAAAGAAGCCTTTGAGGTGGAGGTAATTATAGATAAAGTCAGCAGAAAGGGAATAGAATATGAAAATATAATTCCAATAGCTATTTGCAATTAAGCAATTAAATAAATTTAACCTTGAAAATAAAAAAGTAATGTAATATCATATAAATGATAACATATATCATTAATTGGAAGGTGAAAAGTATGGTGAACTTATCACAAACGTCAATCTTTAAGGACTTGAGCTTAGAAAGAATAAACCATGCTATAAAATGTTTAAAATTTCAAAAATTAAATTTATTTAAAGACAGTATTTACTATAATGATGGGGATAAACCGTTAATCTGTGTAGTTGAAAAAGGAATAGTTGATTTAATAGAAATCTATGAATGGGGCAAGAAAATATTTTGTCCAGATACGAAGCATTGGACTCATTTATATTATATTGTTCTGGAAAAGATCTAAAGGCGGCAAAAATCATAAAAGATTCGAATTTGTTAGTTGCAAATATATTTGAAATACATAATCCCCAAAGAGCGAACTGTAATGTCAGAGGGAAAATTTTAGAAAATTTAGTTGCAGTATTAGATGAACAAAACAGAAGATTATCTAAAAAAATAAATATATGTGCAAAAAATTGCTTAAGAGGTAGAATACTGTACTATCTACAAGATCAAAGACAAGTACAAAAATCAAAAACATTAAGCATACCTTTTAACAGGCAAGATTTAGCCAATTACTTATCGTGTAACAGATCTGCACTATCAAGAGAACTTTCGAGGATGGAAAATGAAAAAATTATAAAAACAGATAAAAATAAAATATATTTGTTGAAAAATAAATAAGAACCTCATCCTTCCATGATGCTGCACATCGGGCGAGTAGCCGGGAACCTTCTTGTTTGACAATAAGAACCCATCTGTTCTATATGCTTCGCATTGAGTGTGTATCAGAGAACTTTGTTGTTTTGTAATAAAATACAGCCTCAGATTTTTATAATTCGAGGCTGTATTTATATATTTTTAATTTTCCTCATCAACTACTAAAATCAAAGCCATTTTAAACTTGTCATCTTTTGCAGTGACATTATGTGTAATGTTTTTAGGGAAAATAAATTGTTCTCCTGCATTTATTTCAAAAGTTTCTTCGCCTACTAACAAATCCGCCTTTCCTTCCAACGCAATAACCATAGCATCGCCGGGTGCTGAATGTGGGCTTAGACCTTGATTTGCATCAAAAGCCATAAGCACGATCTTTAGATTATCCTTGGACACAATATCTAAGTTGGAAATTCCTCCATCGACATATTCAATGGCGTCTTTTAAATCAATAATTTTTCCTTTTTCAATATTTTTCATAATAAAATCATCTCCTGTATTAAAGCTTAATTCAAAATATATACTGTCAATATCTGACATTACTTTGCGAAACTCTTCTGCATCAGAAATGAGAATTTCTCCTTTTTCAACAATATTTTCATTAATCTGTATTTTCCCTGACATTACTGAAAAAATACTTATATTATCATAAAACTCACGACTGACATCAGTACAGGCAGCCAGAGAAAACAAAGTAAGTTTAAAATCTTTATTATGGCTGATAGATTTAGAAATTGTGTGATTTTTCTTTAAAGGTATAGCTTCATTAATCTGAAACACCTTGGATTTAATTATATTTTCCACAAGAGCTCCTTTCGATAGTTATTATTTTAATATATTATATGATATAAAATTTTGCTAATCCGTTGCTATTGCAACAAATATATAGAATTAAAATAAATATACTAAATATTTTAGAAATGAATTTTTATGAAAATATAATAAAAAGTGGTATTTTAAATTTGTATAGACAGATATATCGGATTTGTGATTCAAATAATAAATTTACAATTTATTTATTGACAATAAAAAATAATGTAGTATACTAAAGCTATGCAAAACCGAAAACGAAGAGTAGTAGATGAATTTTTAGATGTAAAGAGAGTGGTGTGTATGCTGTGAGCACCTACATTTATCTTCATTGAATGGACTTCTGAGGGCGGGAAGAAATTCGCAAGAAAAGTAATGCCTGACGGAACCCTACCGTTATATTGGGACCAATATGATAGTATTGGATATGAGAGTGCTAAATGCAAATTTGGGTGGTACCGCAGAAGCTATGACTTTTGTCCCATGGGGATGGAAGTCTTTTTTTATTCCATCCTTCTCATTCCTTAGTCTATCAAGTAGATTAAAAAATTTTAAAAGGAGAGAAGAAAATGAATTTAAAGAAATTATTATCAGTAGTGTTGGTTACAGGATTATTGCTCACAGGTTGTGGAGGAAAAAACACTTCGGGCAATGCAGAACAAAGTAACACGGCTGAAAAAACAGCCACGGACGAACAAAAGGAATATAAAGTGGGAATACTTCAATTTGCACAACACGGTTCTCTTGACAACTGTAGAGAAGGTGTAATAGCAGGACTTGAAAGCAACGGGATCAAAGAAGGAGAAAATTTGACTATAGATTATCAAAATGCCGAAGCGGACATGGGTATAACGGGTCAGATAGCGGATTCTTTCGTAGCTAATAAATACGACATGATAATTGCAATTGCAACGCCAGCTGCAATGAGCGCATTCAATGCGACAAGTGAAACGGATATCCCTGTAATTTATACTGCCATAAGCGATCCGGTGGCTGCACAACTTGCCAATGAAGATGGAACTCCTACAGGCAACATCACAGGAACGAGCGATACCTTGCCTGTAGAGGCACAACTTAAGATGATGAGGGAAGTGCTCCCTGAGGCGAAGAAACTGGGAATTTTATATACCACAAGTGAAGCTAATTCCATATCCATGATTGAAACCTATGAAAAGCTTGCACCTGAATACGGATTTGAATTGATCACGGGCAGCGTTACAACTACAGCAGACATCCCCCTTGCGACAGATAACATCTTATCCAAGGTGGATGCTCTTACTAATCTGACTGACAATACGGTTGTGAATTCACTTCCAACAATTCTAGATAAGGCTGCAAGTAAAAATATTCCGGTATTCGGTTCTGAAATTGAACAAGTGAAAATAGGCTGCCTTGCATCAGAGGGAATTGAATATATTTCTCTGGGAGAACAAACGGGAGATATGGCGGCTAAGGTTCTAAAGGGCGAAGCTAAGGCGTCGGAAATACCATTTGAGATAATTACCAACTCAAGCCTGTACTTAAACAGTGAAGTAGCAAAAAACTTAGGAATTGAATTTTCATCAGACCTCACAGGAAGAGCTGTTGAAATCTTTGAACAAATAGAACAACCTAAACAAAGATAATTTAAGGAGACCCCAATGGATATTATTATAGGAATTTTTGAGCAAGGTTTGACTTATGTCTTCCTTGCTATGGGACTTTATATTGCATATATAATTTTAGATTTCCCGGACCTTACGGTGGACGGCAGTTTTCCCTTGGGAGCAGCTGTCACGGTGTTTTTAATAGTCAAGGGAGTCAATCCGATATTTGCTCTTGTTCTTAGTTTTTTAGCGGGATCTATTGCAGGAATAGCCACAGGTTTTATTCATATAAAGCTTGGAGTAAAGGATTTGCTTGCAGGGCTTATTATGCAGACAGCCTTGTACACTGTTAATTTGTTTATAGCGGGAAAAGCTAACGTGCCTATATTTAACAACAACACAATATTTAACAATGAATTTATAAATGCAATAATCCCCGAAAGTCTATCGACCTATAGAGTGTTATTGGTCATGATACCCATAGTCTTAGTGCTGAAAATCGCACTGGATGAATTCATGAAGACAAAGGCGGGATTTTTGTTGAAAGCTACAGGGGACAACCCGACTCTTGTAAAAACAATGGCAAAGGATCCCGGCATGATAAAAATTCAAGGTCTGGCTATTTCCAACGGATTCGTAGCTTTAAGCGGAGCTTTGGTAGCACAGGAGCAAAAATTTTTTGAAATATCCATGGGTACAGGCTCCATGGTAATGGGACTGGCAAGTGTCGTATTGGGAATGAAACTTCTTGAAAGCATTGGAGTTATAAAGGGAACGACAAAAGTTGTAGTAGGTTCAATTCTATACAAGGCCAGTGTCGCCTTTGCAATTATGATAGGATTTACAGCCAATTCCATGAAGCTGATAACAGCAGCTATTTTCTTGGTAATATTGATATTGGGAGATGGAAAAGTAATACGAAAGAAGGTTAAAAATGCTTGAACTTAAAAATATAGATAAATATTATAATTTGGGAACGGTAAATGAATCTCAAATATTCGACAAATTTAACCTTAAAGTGGAAGATGAACAATTTGTGAGCATAATAGGCAGCAACGGTTCGGGTAAGACGTCCATGCTCAATATCATTTGCGGAAGTATACCTCTGGACGGCGGAAATATAATTATGGATGGAGAAGACATCACGAACAAAAGAGAGCATGTGAGATACACGCACATGGGCAGAGTATTCCAAAGTCCGGGCATGGGAACATCACCGTCTATGACACTGCTTGAAAATATGTCCATGGCGGACAACAAGGGCAAGTCATGGAATTTAAGTAGAGGAGTAAATAAAAAGAGAATAGATTATTACAAATCGCTGTTGTTGCCCATAGGATTGGGGCTGGAAAATAAACTCCATGAAAAGGTAAATTCGCTTTCGGGAGGGCAAAGACAAGCTGTGGCACTTTTAATGGCAACCATGACTCCCATAAAATTTTTAATACTGGATGAGCACACAGCCGCTCTTGACCCTAAGACAGCCGACATAATCATGGAAATAACCGACAGAATAGTCAGAGAAAAGAAATTGACCGCTCTAATGGTCACTCATAATTTGAGATACAGTTTGAAGTACGGCAACAGAATTTTGATGATGCATGATGGAAATGTGATCTTAGATAAAAAAGATGATGAAAAACAAAAGGTTGAAATGGACGATATATTGGAAAAATTCAATAAAATAAGCATTGAAGTGGGAAATTCCATTTAAATAAAAGCTTGAGTTTGCTTTGCGGTGACAAATCAGTCATCCTTTAAGTAAAATTAAGCTTTTTTACTTGGCAATTCTAATAAAAATTTAAGAATTTGTTAAAAATTTAATTTTTAAATTAAAAAGTGTTATAGATAGTTGAAGGTAAAATAAATTAATTACAATTAATAAAGGAGATTTTTATGGCAAGATTTACATTACCAAGAGACATTTATCACGGCAAGGGATCTTTGGAGGAATTGAAGAACTTAAAGGGTAAAAAAGCGATGATCTGTGTTGGCGGCGGTTCAATGAAGAGATTCGGATTTTTGCAAAAAGCGGAAGATTATCTGAAAGAAGCCGGAATGGAAGTTGAACTTTTCGAAGGTATTGAACCGGATCCATCTGTAGATACAGTCATGAAGGGCGCTGAAGCAATGCTGAAGTTTGAACCTGATTGGATAATTGCCATCGGAGGAGGCTCTCCCATTGACGCAGCTAAGGCTATGTGGATAAAATACGAATATCCGGACATCACCTTTGAAGATATGTGTAAAGTTTTCGGAATTCCTGAATTAAGACGTAGGGCACATTTCTGTGCAGTTTCGTCAACATCAGGAACAGCTACTGAAGTAACAGCATTCTCAATAATAACTGATTATGAAAAGGGAATAAAGTACCCAATAGCTGACTTTGAAATAACTCCCGATGTAGCGATAGTTGATCCTGAATTAGCTGAAACAATGCCTCAAAAATTAGTTGCACATACAGGCATGGACGCTATGACTCACGCAATTGAAGCATATGTATCTACAGCTAACAGTGCATATTCCGATCCTCTGGCAATATTTGCAATTCAAACAATTCAAGACAAATTAGTTCCATCCTACAATGGCGATATGGAAGCGAGAGCAGAAATGCACGACGCTCAATGTTTAGCAGGAATGGCATTTTCAAATGCACTCTTGGGAATAGTTCATTCAATGGCTCATAAAACAGGTGCGGTTTTTTGCTGATTACGGCGCACACATAATCCACGGTGCAGCTAATGCAATGTATTTGCCAAAGGTAATTGCATATAACGCAAAGGATGAAACGGCTAAAAAACGTTATGGAGTAATAGCTGATTACATGAAACTTGGCGGAGCCAATGATGATGAAAAAGTCGTTAAATTAATAGAATTTCTAAGAGGAATGAACGACTCATTGAATATTCCTCACTGCATTAAGAACTATGGAAAAGACAGCTATCCAACAGAAGAAGGCTTTGTGCCTGAAGAAGTTTTCCTTGAAAGACTTCCAAAAATTGCAGAACTTGCCATAGGAGATGCTTGCACAGGCTCAAACCCGAGACAACCTAACCAAGAAGAAATGGAAAAACTTTTAAAATGTTGCTACTATGACACAGAAGTAGACTTTTAATAGGAATCACATGAGGTCTGAAGAAAATTCTTTGGACCTTTTTTATAGGAGAAACTGGTGAAATACGGAAAATACCAAACCTTAATACATCCATTAAAACCAATATATGATGAAAATTCAAAGATACTTATACTGGGCAGCTTCCCCTCTGTAAAATCGAGAGAAGAAGATTTTTTCTATGCAAATCCTCAAAACAGGTTTTGGAAACTGATGTCGATATTGTTGGGAGATGAATTAGAAAAGGACACCGAAATCAAAAAAATATTTTTATTAAAACGCAACATAGCACTTTACGATGTTGTATACAAATGCGATATAATAGGGTCGATGGACAGCAGCATAAAAAATGTAGAACCAACCGATATCAGGGTCATAAAAGAAAAATCAAAAATAAAGAAAATTTTTTGCAACGGAGGTCTGTCTCATAAGTATTATAATAAATACCATAGAGATATCTTAAATATGGAAGCTGTGAAACTTCCCGGAACAAGCTCTGCAAATGCAAGATACAAATTGGAAGATTTAGTTGAAAGTTGGAAAATCATATTAGATTATTTAAAGAGTTGATGAAATGAACAAAGAAGTAATAAGCGTAGAAGAAATGAACAAAGCAGACAAAAAAGCGATAGAACAATATAAAATCCCATCAATAGTGCTCATGGAAAATGCGGCATTGTCTTTTTTCCATGAAGTAAAGGACATGTCAGGCAAATTTACAATAGTATGCTCCACAGGTAACAACGGAGGAGACGGATTAGCCATTGCAAGACATCTTTTGTTAAACAATAAAAATGTGGTCGTATACATAATCGGTAATAATGCAAAGACGAGCAAAGACTTTAAGATAAATTATGAAATACTTAAACAATTAAAAGCTCCTATAAAAATTTTAGAAGAAAATAATTTAAAGGACTTTAAAGAAGATCTAAAAAACAGTGTGGTAATAGACAGTATATTCGGAACGGGATTATCTAGGAAAGTAGAAGGGCTCTATGCACAGGCTATAAGTACAATCAATAAATTTGCAAATAAAACAGTAGCAGTAGACATAGCCTCAGGATTAAACGGAGACACCGGCGAAGTGATGGGTACTTGCATAGAACCGGACAAAACCATTACCTTTCACAAATTGAAAAAGGGAATAGAGCTTGCCGACACAAAGCATAAGGGTGAAGTTTGTGTTAAATATATAAGTATTCCCGATTTTTAATAAATTGTTTTTTAGAAAGAAT
>CAYFRD010000034.1:0-15993 GCA_964345555.1 uncultured Peptoniphilus sp.
ATTATCAAGTGTATTTTTCTTTCATTGCTTGTTGTATTTTTCGTTGTGCATCTTTTTTTGCCATTGTGTCTCTTTTATCGTAGAGTTTTTTTCCTCTGGCAACGGCAAGTTCCACCTTTACTCTTCCTCTGTTTAAATAGAGTTTAAGAGGTATGAGCGTATATCCTTTAAGTGTTATTTCTTTGTTCAATTTTCTTATTTCAGCTCGATGGAGGAGTAGTTTTCTCCTCCTCAATGGGTCGGAATTGAATATGTTACCCTGTTCATAGGGTGAAATGTGCATATTCTCTATGAATATTTCGCCGTTTTTTATCTCGGCATAGGCATCCTTTAGATTCGCCTTTCCCTGCCTTAGAGATTTAACTTCAGTGCCTTTCAATTCAATTCCTGCTTCAATTGTGCTTTCAATAAAGTAATCGTGTCTTGCTTTTCTATTGGTAGCAAGAGCTGTTTCATTCTTCTTGCTCACTTCTATCACCTAGTAATTCAAAATCTATCGTGCCCTTGATATTATCTGCTCCCACAACACTTATACGTACCTTGTCGCCTATTCTGTAAACCTTGTTTGAATCTCTGCTCACTGCCGTTATTTGATCTTCATTGAATTCATAATACTCATCCATGGATGCATAGGATATAAGCCCTTCAATGGTGTTTTTCAACTGTACGAATATCCCGAAGCTTGTTATGGAAGATATTATTCCGTCAAATTCTTCTCCTATTTTACCTTGCATATATTCGGCAAATTTAACATCTTCGACACGTCTTTCGGCTTCTTGAGAGATCTTTTCAGTTCTGGACGTCTGTTTTGCAATTTCAGGCAAAATTCTCTCATAATAGTTAATTCTCTTGGCACTCAATGTATTATTTATGGATTCTTTGATAATTCTGTGAATTGTAAGATCGGAATATCTTCTTATGGGCGCCGTAAAATGTGTGTAATATTTAGAGGACAATCCGAAATGTATGTCATTAAACTCCGAATATCTCGCCTTTTTCAAACTTCTAAGCACAAGCGTGGATACGAATAGTTCTTCATCCTTTCCCTTTACTTCTTCAACCAGTTCCTGAACGTCCTTTGAGCTCAAGTTCTGAGTTTGAAGTTTAAATCCCAAATGCCTTATTATCTTGTTGAGAGTTTCTATTCTTTCTTCGTCAGGATTTTCGTGAATTCTATATAAAAAGGGGACGTCCATCCAGAAAAATTGCTCTGCTACGGTTTCGTTGCAAATAAGCATGAATTCCTCTATGAGTTTATTGCCCGATCTTAGTTCAGCTCTTTTGACATCGATCGGTCTTCCGTTTTCATCTACCTCTATATAGCTTTCAGGAAAATCAAAATCTATTGCTCCTCTGTCCATTCTGTTTTTTCTGAGTTTTTTCGACAGTTCAAACATCAGCAGCAGATTTTTTTCCAATCCCTTTATGCTGTCATCCACGATATTTTTTTCATATAAATCGGACACGTGTTCATAAATCAACCTTTTGGAGGATCTTATCACAGTTTCGACAATTTTATGTGATTTTACCTTTCCATTTTGTGATATTTCCATCATTACGGAAAGACAAAGTCTGTCGGCTCCCTCATTTAAAGAACAGATTTCGTTAGACAGCTCCTCAGGCAGCATGGGTATTACCTTATCTACCAAGTATACGGAATTACCCCTCTCATAGGCATCTTCGTCCATAGGATCATTGGGTTTAACATAGTGAGATACGTCAGCTATGTGCACTCCCAGCAGGTAGTTACCGTTTTCTAAAATTTCAATTGATACTGCATCGTCAAAGTCCTTGGAGTCGGCACCATCTATTGTAAAGGTTGTTTTATCTCTTAAATCTACTCTGCCTTCCATCTCTTCAGGTGATACTTCCTGAGGTATCTCTTTAGCTTTGCTGAGAGTTTCTTCGCTGAAATCCATGGGAATGTTCAGTTGTGCGGCAATGCTTAAAATATCCACGCCCTTTTCCTTTTGGTATCCTAAAATTTTTATTATCTTGCCCTCGGGCTTTTTGCCCTTTTGAGGCCATTGCGTTATGGATACTACGACTTTTTGACCGTCTTTTGCATTCATTGAATCATTTTTTGAAATGTAGATATCGTAGGCTATCTTGGATTCGTCAGGAACTACAAATCCGAATTTTTTGCTTGATTGATATACTCCAACAATTTTATCATTGGCTCTTTTTACTATGTCTACTACCTTGCCTTCAAGGCTTTGTCCCGATGTTTCTTCCGAGATTTTGACTATTACTTCATCTTGATTTAAAGCTCCGTTCATGTACGGTTCAGGGATAAATATGTCTTCTCCCTCTTGAAGCAAAAATCCGAAACCCTTGTCATTGCCTTGAATAGTTCCTCTTCTGTATTTTTCTCCATCTATTACAAAGAATTTCGAATCCATCTCATATAGCTTTCCTTCATTTTTCAATGTCTTCAATACTTTGTAAAAATCAGATTTTTCTTTATTTTTTATCTCAAATAATTTTGCGATATTTTCTTTTTTCATAGGTGCTCGTCCCTTCAGCACCTCAATTATTTTTTCTTTTATCATTGTATTTTTGCTCCATAGGTGGTCTTTTTTAAAAGATCTGAGTCATAGGATGTTATATTTTCCAAATTATTTTTATATTTTCTGTGAGCTATTTCTATCAAATCCGTTATCAACTGTTTAAAACTCAGCCCCTTTTCTTCAAAAAGATAGAAAGATATGGATCCGGGAAGGGTGTTTATTTCATTGACATATACCTTTTCTCCGTCCACCAAAAAATCTATCCTGGCAACTCCTGCCGCATCTATAGCATTAAAAGACATAATAGCCAAATTTTCAATGTGTCTTTGCATATTTTCTTCAAGGTCCGCAGGAAGCTTTTTCTTTTGACCCTTCATCCCTACTTTGCCGCTCTTTGAGCCTTGAATGTACTTGTCTTCATAGCTTAGGAGTTCCTTCCATCCAAGAGGTTCTTCACAGGCGGACACTCTCAAATCATCTTCATAGCCCAATACTGCTACGTTAATTTCCCTGGGATTGTCAACAGCTTTTTCTACTATTATCTTGCTGTCATAATTTACGGCGATTTCAATTGCCTTTATCAATTCTTCTCTGTTTTTAGCTTTGGATATACCTATGGAAGACCCTAGGTTTGCAGGCTTTACAAAAAAATTGTATCCCATTTCTTCCGCAGTGTTCAATATACTCTCCTGATTTTTCTTCCATTGATTTCTGTAGAAATAAAAATAGTCAGTCATCGGTATGTTTTGAGATTTGAATACTTCTTTCATAGCGACTTTATCCATACCTACAGCAGCACTCATAACTCCACAGCCCACATAGGGTACATTCACCATCTCAAGCAAACCTTGAAAAGTTCCATCTTCTCCATTAGTTCCGTGTAACGCCGGAAATACAACATCAATTTTTTCATAGACTTCCATTGAAGCTGATTTTGAGCTAAAGAATCCGCCCTTTTTAGATTCTATGGTGTACAGATTCTTGTCATTGGCAAATCCCTTAAAAAACACTTCCTTGGCATCTGAAAAATTCTTGTGCTTAAAAGTCGCTATATTTTTTAGAGATTCTCCGGAAAGAAATCGTCCTTCCTTGGTAACATATACAGGTATGGGATTATACTTGGATTTATCCATATTCTCCATGATTTGCATACCCGTTATAATGGACACTTCATGTTCAACACTTCTTCCACCGAATACAACCGCTATATTTTCCATCTTTTCCCCCTAGTCTTCACTATAACTGTCCGGGAGATCATTTTCAAATAAAATCACATCTCCCGCTTTGTTCATCTTTGCAAGTAACTGCGTCGCTTCCTTTAAATTCTTCAACTGATATACATTTTCCATGTTGTAATCAGCATCTTCAAGACCCTTGTAAATGGGCATGGTTCTCCTCTTACCCACTAAGAGCACATAGTCGGCGGATTTTGCAATCTCCGCTCCAACCTTATAATTTTCATCTTCTTCCATATCGCCCAGTTCCACCATTCCCGGTGTGACGATGAATTTCCTATAGCCTTTAAATTCCTTCAGCACGTCCAATGCGGCCCTAAATCCCACCGGATTTGAATTAAAGGCATCATCTATGACAAGTACTCCTGTGCCTGGATTTATTAAATTGAGCCTGTGTTCCACTGCTTCGACTTTGCCTATTCCTCTTGCAATTTCTTCCAAGGTCATTCCGAGAGCATATGCTGCCGATGCTGCTGCAAGTAGGTTGGAGATATTGTGCACTCCCAACAGGATGCTACTGCAACTAATTTCTCCAATTCCTTTAATTCCCAATACAAATTTAGAGCCTTCTGTGCTAACTTCTATGTTTTTAGCATATACGTCTACATTATCTATATTTTCAATTCCGTAGTTTATTTTTTTCAGAACGGTTTTATTGGAAAGTTCTTTCACATACTCATTGTCGTAATTGAATATGGCTATTCCGTCTTCAGGAAGCGCTTCAATCAATTCATACTTAGTCTTCATTATATTTTCAATGGTCTTGTACATCTGCATGTGCGTGGGTCCTATGGCGGTGATTATGCCTATATCCGGTTGAACAAGTTCTGCAACTTCTTCTATCTCTCCAGGCTTGTATGCTCCAAGTTCCGCTATAAATACATCTTTATCCGATTCCAATTCATTGTTTATGACCTTGGATAGACCCATGGGGGTGTTGTAGGATGATGGGGTGTTCTTCACCTTTAGAGCTTCCGACAAAACAGTATTGGATATGAACTTTACAGATGTCTTGCCGAATGAGCCTGTAATTCCCAAAACTTTTAAATTGCTTTCTCTTTTGAGCTTCCTTATTTTTTCCTGTGCCGCCACATAAAATCCGTGATTTATCTCATCTTCCTTAGCCTTTGCCATATGGTTGGAAATTATGAGAACTTTATATTGAAAAAAATATATGACGAAGTACAAAATTACCAATAATATAAGAGCTAAAATTTTAGGGTTTGCAATATTATATACAATGCTTGATACAACTATTGCGCAGACTATGAACAGACTGTTTACAAAATTGTGTTTTTTCTTGAGTCTTTTAACTCTGTCGGTCCATACAAGGGGTGATTTCTCCTCCGCCTTGTCATAATAATTAAGTCTGTTCACCTTGGATGAATTTTCTCCGATCCACTCAGTATATTTATCATTTTTGTACTCTGAAAGCTGTAGCATGTTGAGCGGATACTCAACTCTGTTTGAATAAGTCAAAAAAGCCACATATCCTAAAACAGCTGCAAATATATAAAAAAACATATCTTACTCCTAACTTAAAAAAGATTTTAAAACAGCTTGAAATGTATGGTAATCATCAAGATAGCTGTAATGTCCCGCACCCTTCAAGACCACAAGTCCGCTGTCGGAGATTTTCTCCTCAAATACCTTGGCCATGTACAGCGGCGTGTCCTCATCATTTTCTCCCCAAACCAGAAGTGTAGGTGCTTTAATATCTTTAAAATGCACATCGGTATCTTCATTTACCACCTTGACAAAGGTCTTACGCATGATTCCTTGTGCCTGTTTGTAGTCATCAGATCCGAATTTTTTATAAAAGGATTCCAACCTTTCATTTTTTTCCTTTGAAAAATTAAATGTCAAGTAAAGAAATTTCAAAAATTTAAAAGAATATACCTGCAAATAATAGCGTAATTTTCTCTTGGGTCTTACTCCTGATGCGTCGACTAAAATCAGTTTTTCCACTCTTTCGGGATATTTTGCCGCAAAAATACTAAGAGTCTTACCTCCAAAGGAATGTCCTATAAAAACAGCTCTGTCCAAACCCATTTTCTCCAAAAATCCCTTTAGATATTCGCAATAATCATAGGTAGACAGCACATCTGTGGGGTCATCGCTGTCGCCGAATCCCGGGGCATCATAGGCATATACCTGAAAATCATTCTTCAATATATTGATTATGGGAACCACTGTTTCAATACTGGCACCCCATCCGTGGAGAATAACAACAGGGTCTCCCATTCCCTCTTTTACATAGGCTATTTTAGTATTTAAAATATCGGTATATTCTTTGATCATCCCTTCAAATCCTCTTCATCCACGTATATTATATTCTCGTCCTTAACTTCAATATCCCTTTGAATATCGCCAAAATCGTCGTAATTACTTTGTCCTTCCAACTTAGTTTTCAAGGATTCTATTTTTGCTATGGAAATGTCTATTTGTCTTGTGTATTCTCCGAAATCACAATTTTTTATTTCGTCTTTTTTTAAAAGATCGTAGACTTGTTTACCCAAATCTTCGTATGCTTTTTGCAGTTTTCTCGTTTCCTTAGAAATTTCAAATCTCACTTGAGTTTGGAATTTAATTTCCTTTGTGTTGTCCTTTATAACACTTGTAATCTTGTTTATTTTGTCTTTTATATCTCTTATATCTTCTGCAATATCATCAAATTGGTTCATATATACGCCTCCATACTTAAATTATTATATCAAATCCCTTGTGATTTTTAAATGATTGAAGAGCCATCTCAAGGGTAAATAGATAATAAATGAGGTGATTTAATGGATAATTTAAAACTTTATGTTTCAACAGTATGCCCCTTCTGCAAAAAAGTAGAAAGATTTATAAAAAAGAACAACATAGAAGGGATAGAAATTACAAATATCGATTTTAACGCCGATGCAAGAGATGTCCTTGTGGAAAAGGGCGGCAAAAAACAAGTGCCCGCTTTAGATCTAGGCGATAAGATAATGTACGAGTCAGATGATATAATTGAATTTATTGGAAATAGAAATTAATGAGGTGTATATGAAAAATTTAAATTTATTTTACTTCCCGGAATGTCCTTTTTGTCAAAAAGTTTTAAGATTTATTGACGAAAGCAAAATTGAGGGCATTGAACTTAGAGATATCAACAAAGATGTGGAAAATGAAAAGGAATTGGTAAAACTGGGCGGTAAAAGACAAGTACCTGCTCTTAAAATCGACGGCAAAATAATGTATGAATCCGATGACATAATCAAGTATTTAAGTGAAAATAAATAATAGACTGCACCCTCCTATCTGCACAGGGCTTAAGGAGGGTTTCTTTTATTTTGAAACAAAGATATTGAATTTTTACTTTTCAAAAAAGTCAATTATCTGAAATACTTCAACTTTTCTATTCTGTCAAAAGCAGTATCTATCATATCTGAATCCACTGTTACGGCAAGTCTTATATAGCCTTTTCCAGCATCCCCAAAGGCGTTTCCTTGAATAACAAGAACCCTCGCTTCTTCTAAAAGCACTTTAGCCACTTCATCAGATGATAATCCTGTCTCCATTATATTTGGAAATAAATAAAAAGTTCCCTTGGGTTCAGCGATTTTTACATTTTTAAGCTCTCTTAATCTCTCATAAGCATGAAAGGTTCTCTTTTTAAATTCTTCCACGAGAGGAGGCTGAACCATCTTTCTGTTTTTGAGGGCTGCGATACCTGCTCTTTGAGATACTGATGGTGCTGTGAATACATTATTCTCATTTATTTCTTTGATGATTTTGACGAAGTTTTTCGGTGCTACGACATATCCCAATCTCCATCCGGTCATGGCATAATCCTTTGAGAAAGAACGCAAAGTGATTGTCCTGTCGAAGAAAGACTTCAATGTTCCCAGTGGAACAAATGGTTCTGCATAGCTGTAAATTGTGTAGATATCATCTGCGATTATTAAAATATCATATTTTTCTGCCAGTTCTCCGATTCGAATCAACTTTTCCACCGGCAGACATGCTCCTGTGGGATTGTTGGGTGTATTGATTATTGCAGCCTTTGTTTTCTTAGTTATGGCCTTTTCAAGTTTATCCACATCAATTTGAAATTCGTCTTCTTCACGAGTTTCAAGAAATACAGGTGTGCCTCCGCACAATTCCACTTGGTGCGGATAGGGTGTGAAATAAGGACTGGGAACTATTATTTCATCTCCGTCGTTGCAAACAGCTTCAAGAACCAACCACATCCCATGGCAGGCAGATGTTGTAATCATCACTTGCTCATGCTCTATACCGAAATTATATTCTTCTTTATAAAACTTTATTATTTCTCCTATAAGCTCCGGATCTCCGTAAAAATCCGTATAGTGAGTGTGTCCTTTCAAGGCATCTTTATATGCGCTGTCTATTATTATCTTGGGTGTGGTCACATCGGGATCCCCTAGAGAAAAATTGATCAAATCAGGATACTTCCTTAAAAAATCTGCCGAATCTCCCATGGGTGTGGAAATCGGCTTCTGATACCTGCTTGCAATATGTCTTATATTCATCATAATAAATCTCCCTTCAAAAACTCCTCTTTTTATTTTTTCCAATATATCACAATAGTTAAAATATTAAAAGAGAGTCCGGATTTCACCGAACTCTCAAACAGTTTATAAAACCGATTTATTTTCAGCAAATACTATATCGCTTTTTTCTTCTTCGACTATCTTCTTTTATTAAAAATAATATCCAATACTTGATCTGTTTTTATTGATCCGAAAATTGATTTTATGTCATATTTTTCCATGATTTTTCTTACTTCATATTCCTGGAATTTAACTCCTTCCAATTCTTTTTTCAAATCTTCATCATCCATGAGAGATAAATAATCTCCAAAAAAGTTTATGCTTTTTATTCTGTTTTTTTCCACTTCGGCATATACTTCCAATATTCCTATTTCAAAGTATCCTTTATTATGGATATTAAAATTTGGTGTATTGCCGAAATTCCAATTCCAATCACTGTATTTTTCTATTGCCAGCTTTTTTATCTGTTCTTTTTTCTCACTGGAAAATTCTATTCTTCGCGAAGAATTTTCAACAAAATGATTTCTTATATGTGACCAAAATTCTTCAAGCGTCATTTCTTCTTTTAAAAATTCAGATATATTTCCAACACGGGCCTTAACAGAGTTTATGCCCTTTGACTTATATTTCTTTGGATCTGCATTCAATGCATTGCCGACTTCCGACAGATTTGAACTGAATAATAAAGTTCCATGGGTTAAGAGCCGTCCTTTTAACAATCTTTGAGCAGTACCAGATACTTTTTTCCCCTCGATTACTATATCATTTCTCCCCGACATTTCTGCATTCAGTCCTAAATTCTTCAGACAATCAAGCATAGGTTTCATGAAATTTTTAAAGATCAAGTTTTTAGAATCTCCGGCATCTATTATTAAAGAATAGTTTAAGTTTCCTAAGTCATGATAGACAGCTCCACCACCTGTTTTTCTCCTAACTATTTTGATGTCTTTGTCTTTTAAATATTCATAATTTATCTCAGCCATGGGATTTTGATTTCTGCCTATTACAATCGTATTTTTATTTTGCCAAAGAATTAAGTAATTTTCATCTCTTTTATTTGACAATACATAGTCTTCAAAGGCTAAATTATAGTAAGGATTAATTGAGCCTGTCTCCAAGTAAAGCATATAAAATCTCCTAATAAGTTAATAAATACTAGTTTATTTAGCTGTTTTATGCTTTCGGCATATTTATAGCTTCTCCATATATGGCATTTGCAGCTTCACTTAAAATTTCTGAAACTGTCGGATGCGCATGAATGGTTGATATAATTTCATCTACCGTTGCCTCAAGCTTAATGGCAAGAGCGCCCTCTACAATAATTTCCGTTGCTCTGGGCCCTGCAATATGAAGTCCTAAAATTTCACCGGTGGTTTTATCTGCTATATACTTGCATAGACCTCCTGTCTGTGATTCTATTAATGCTTTTGAATTCACATACATCGGAGCTGTGCCTACCAAGATACTATATCCTTGCTCTCTGGCCTGATTTTCCGTCAATCCCACACTTGCCAATTCAGGCTTTGTATATACACAGTGAGTTATTGTTTTAAAATCAATTTCCGATTTGTTTTTTATAATATTTTCTACGGCAAATACTCCTTGTGCTGAAGCTACATGAGCAAGCATGGTCTTTCCTGTGCAATCACCTACTGCATATATATTGTCTATGCTTGTTCTATATTTTTCATCTACACTGATTCTTCCTCTTTCTGTTTTTATATTCAGCTTATCTAAATTTAAGCCCTCAATAACCGGTTTTCTTCCAACAGCCATTAAGACTTTTTCTGCCGATATGGATATATCATCCTGATTATTATTTTTTATATTTACTTGTAAAGTTTCTCCTGATTTTGTAATTGATTCGACCTTGGTATTTACAAATATATCTACTCCCTTTTGCTTCAGTTCTTCTTTTAGGGATTCTACTATGTCCTTATCCATGTTATCTATAATATTTGGCAGCATTTCTACAATTGTTATTTTACATCCAAGTCTGGAATAAATACTTGCTATTTCAGTACCTATAACTCCACCGCCGATAATTGCCATGCTCTTAGGAATTTCAACAATCGATAATACTTCATCGCTGGTTATAACACCCGGCAGATCTGCCCCTTTCAAATTTATAAGAGATGTTCTTGAGCCTGTTGCTATAATAGCATAATCAAAGTTCATAACTGTCTCTCCGTCTTCTCCCTCTACAATAATCTCATTTTTTGATTTGAATTTAGCTTTACCGAATATTTTTTCTACTCCATTGCTTTTTAATAGGAAATCAACTCCGCCAACTAATTGTTTTACCGCTGCATCTTTTCTTTCTTGGACTTTTCCCCAATTCAATTCTATATCTGAAACTTTAATCCCCATTTGTTCAAAATTTTCATTTGCATTGTCAAATTCTTCAGCTGTTCGCAGAAGAAATTTTGTAGGTATACAACCTCTGTTTAAGCATGTTCCACCAAGTTTGTCCTTTTCTATCAGGCTTACATCCGTTTCTAGTTGAGCCGCCCTGATAGCTGCTACATAACCGGCAGGACCTCCACCAATAATGACTATTTTCATCCTTTCGCCTCCAATTGCAATTTACAATAACATTAAAGCAGGATTTTCTATATATTGCTTTAATTTAGATAAAAATTCTGCTGCCACCGCTCCGTCAATTGCCCTATGATCTGCCGTTAAACTCAAATTTAATATCGGTTTTATAACAATATTTCCATTTTCTACGACAACTTCATCTTTGACAACATTTACACCTAAAATAGCTAGTTGAGGTTGATTTATAATTGGAGTAAAGGATTCTACTCCATACATGCCTATATTGCTTATGGTAAATGTGCCATCTTTTAAATCGTCGGGGCTTAACTCATTATTTCTTGCCTTTTTTGACAATTCTTTAATTTCTTCTGAAATTTCTCTCAATCCCTTTTTATTAGCATATTTTATTACAGGAACTATTAATCCGTCGGATAATGCAACCGCCACTCCCATATTTACATAGTTCCTTGTAATAATCTGATCCTCTTCTATACTTCCGTTTAATACCGGAAAATCAATCAACAGCTTACTTAAAATTTTAACTAATATATCATTGTATGAAACTTTAATTATATCCTTAATATCTTCCCTATATTTTTTAAGTGCAGAAACATCTACTTTGATATTATAACTTACAGATGGAGAAATTTTTTTACTTTCCAGCATTCTCTTTCCTATGATTTTTCTCATGCTGGTCATTTCTTTTCTCTCTTCTTTAGCCTCTGCATATTTATCCAACTCTAATGTTTTCTTAAAATCTAAAACATCTTTCTTCATAATTCTGGAATCTTTTTCTATGTCGTTAATATTTACACCTAATTTATTTGCTATAACTTTTGCTGTAGGTGAAGCCTTCTTTTCTTGTGCCACGTTCTCTTTATATCTTTTAACATCATCTACAGTTATGGAGTTATCCGGTCCGGTTCCTTCTATTAAACTAATATCAACACCAAATTCCATTGCAGTTTTCTTGGCTTTAGGAGACGCTTTAACTCTGGTTTTAACCGGTTTATCCACTTCTTTTTCTTCCGCCGATTCTTTTGATTTCTCAGTAACTTGCTCTTGTTCTTCTTGTCCTGCCTGTTTTAATAAATCATCGATGTCTTCATCTGCCGTATCGGATACTATGGCAACAGGAGTCATTACAGGAACACTACCCTCTCGTACTAATATTTTTCTCAGTATTCCAGAATTTGTGGATTCAAATTCATTTGTCAACTTATCTGTCTCCACATCAAAAATGACATCCCCTTTTTGTACCTGATCTCCTTCCTCTTTTCTCCAATTAGAAATATTTCCTTCTTTCATTGTAAGCCCCATCTTAGGCATAACGATAAAGTTTCCCATTTATACCTCCTTAAACATTAAAAAAATTATTTTTTTGAGCATTTTCTAAAACTTTCTTTACATCTACTCTTCTCGGCCCATTTCTTGTAATTCTAAATACAAACTCTTGATTTTCAAAAAATTGTATTTCCCTTTCTCCATCTAAAGCAATAGTTCCCTTGTACTTGGTTCTATAATTATAATCCTCTCCTAATTTTAAAATATGAGGTTCCGAAACCAATACTTCAGTAATCACTCCCGCTGCAATTGGAGCATATATTTTAGATCCTATCGAATTCAAATCAACAACAGCCCCGAAATCATCTATTGTTTCTATAACTTTTTTACAGCCTACAATTGCTGAAAATCCTATAGAATCCGGGTGAGCTCTTGAAACTATAACCTTTTCTATAGTCTTATGATCCCAAATGGCCTTTGAACCGATTACATTTTCAGTGGATATAACCGCATCTACAAGAGCGACATTAACAAGTTCTCCTGATTTATAAATTTCAATTCTCTTATCTCTGTGTATAAATTTATCCGAATCAAACTTTTCAGACAGCAAAGCAGCTGCAGCAATGCCTGCAACTGTACCTTCCAACATCTCGGGATAAACATTATTAGTTCCTGTGGAAATAGATATAATGGGAACATCCTCAATTACTTTGGCTACAGCTCGATTAGTTCCATCCCCGCCTAATACTAAAATACACCCCGCTCCGACTTCACTCATATATTTTGTAGCCTCTTGGCTATCTTTTATGCTGTCAGTCTGATTCATATCAATAATCTCAAGCTCGCACTTAAGTTCTCCTGTTACCTTTAATTGATCTTTTACAACATATCCGATATTATAAAAATCCGGCATAATATATGCTTTTTTAATTCCTAAAGCCTGAGCACCTAATATGATTCTCTTTACAATATTAATTTTTTCATTATTATCAATTACTGTAGCATGTGAAACTAATCTTCTAATGTCTTTTCCCGAAGCCGGATTAGCTATTATTCCTATAGATTTCATTTCGCCTCCTATTTTAAAAAGGCATACATATATTAAATATGCATGCCTTTTTAATTAAATTAAAATAAGGATTTTACCGCAAGTACTATATCTCTTTCATTTGGCAATACATAATTTTCTAACACCATAGAAAATGGAATAGGTGTATTTAAAGAGCCTATTCTCTTAATCGGACCGTCTAAGTCAAAGAAGCGTTCTTCTGCAATCATAGATGCAACATCTCCCATATATGCCCCTCTTTTTGCCTCTTCACTGACTAGAACAACCTTATTTGTCTTTTCAATAGATTTAAAAATACTTTCTTTATCCAAAGGATATAAACTTCTCAAATCTAAGATTTCAG
This sequence comes from uncultured Peptoniphilus sp., assembly GCA_964345555.1. Lineage (GTDB taxonomy): Bacteria > Bacillota > Clostridia > Tissierellales > Peptoniphilaceae > Peptoniphilus_E. The sequence continues at coordinate 13,527 of CAYFRD010000034.1, forward strand.
CTTCTATTCCTTCTTTTGCTAATTCTTCAGCTGCTTTTTGAGCGTCCATTATCTGACGACCATAGGAGATAATAGTTACATCTGAACCTTCTCTACAAATTTTCGCTTTGCCTATGGGAATAGGCTTTACTTCATCTTCTACATCACTTTTTACAGAATACAATAATTTGTTTTCTATAAAAATAACAGGATTATCATCATCTATCGCTGAAAGCATCAATCCATAAGCATCTTGTGCATTAGAGGGATAAATAACCTTGAGACCGGGAACATGAGTCACCCACGCTTCCAAAGTTTGAGAGTGTTGAGCTGCTCCTCCCATTCCGCCGGCACCTGCAGGCATTCTCACTACCATGGGAAGAGAAATTTTTCCACCAAACATATATCTCATCTTAGCTGCTTGGTTTACCAACTGATCCATAGCCACTGTTATAAAATCAATAAACATCAACTCAGCAATAGGTCTTAACCCACAAGCTGCCGATCCAACTGCCGTTCCGACAATAGCACCTTCAGAAATCGGTGTATCTATTACTCTTTTTTCTCCAAATTCTTCAAACATTCCTGCAGAAACACCAAAACATCCTCCGAAAAGCCCTACATCTTCTCCAAAAAGAAATACATCTTCATTCTCTCTCATTCTTTGGCTCATTGCTGCCCTAATAGCTTCTGAACACGTCATTTTTTTCATCTTATTCTTCCCTCCTCTACAAGATCGGTATAAACATCTTCAAGTGCTGACTCTTCTTTAGGGAAAGGACTTTCATTTGCAAATTCTTCAGCCTCTTTTATCATCTCATCGACGATCTTATTTTCTTTTTCTATATCTTCTTTAGTAAAAATATTGTTTTCTAAAAGATAATTTTCCATTCTGGGCAGAGGATCCTTCTTAATCCAAAATTCCAATTCCTCGTCACTTCTATATACAGTCATATCCCCTTCAAAGTGCCCTCTATGTCTATAAGTCTTACATTCAATTAAACTCGGCCCATGACCTTTTCTTGCACTGGATACAGCTTCTCCTACAGCCTCATAAACAGCGAAGACATCATTTCCGTCAACTGTAATACCGGGCATATTATAAGATTTAGCTCTTATGGAAATATCAGTTATTGCTTGGTGTTTCTTTTGGCTTACAGAAATACCGTAACCATTATTTTCACATACAAATATTACAGGTAATTTCCAAACACTTGCTAAATTTAAAGCCTCATGGAAAGTACTTTGATTAGTGGAAGCATCTCCGAAAAAACATACACAAACTTGGTCTGTTCCTTTGTATTTAATTGCCGTTCCTGCTCCTACAGCTATATTTTGTCCCGCTCCGACAATCCCGTTAGCTCCGAGAATGCCTTTTGTAGCATCGGCAATATGCATAGATCCGCCCTTGCCTTTACAATATCCGGTTTCACGTCCAAAAAGTTCCGCCATCATATACTTCAAGTCTCCACCCTTTGCTATGATGTGTCCATGTCCTCTGTGAGTAGAAGTAATGTAGTCATCCGGATTCAAATTAGCACAAGCGCCTGTGGCAACAGCCTCTTCACCTATGTACAAATGAACAAAACCTTGAATTTTTCCTTCAGCAAACAAATCCTTTGCTCTGGTTTCAAATTTTCGAATTTTTAGCATAGTTCTATACATGTCTTTTATTTTTTCAACACTTATATTCAAAATATTACCTCCCGTCTTTTTTTACATAAACTTTTACACAAGCAACAGCCGCTTCAATAGAATCATCCTTATCATTGAATTCGGTTAAATAAAGGCCCTCCGATCTAAGTCCACCTAGCACCGATTTAACTGTAACTTGTCCTACAGGAAAAACTTTTTTTATTTCATTTTCATCTAACTCATCAGGTTTTGTAACACCAATTACAACATCAATAAATACAAATTTATTCATGTCTTCATATGAAAATCCAAAAAGTTCATTTAATCCTATCAGGCAACTTTTTGATATAGCATCCCTTACCGCTTTTATAGCTGCCTTAGTTACATCTTGTCCATGAATGTCAAGACCTATCCCAAATTCAATAATAAATCTTTTCATAAAACCACCTCCTCAAAATGAATAAGCAATTCTTTGAAAACGTTTTACCATTATGTGAATTTATTACAACTGTTTTTAATCAATTATTTAATTCTACTTTAATTATGATAATATGTTTAGAATTTAAAAAAATTATAATGAAACTACGAAAATTATGAAAATTATGACAAGATTAAGTGATTATACATTTAAAATATGCTTTATTGTATTAATATGCTACCAGCGAAAATTTATTCTAAAACATTTTTTTATGTATAATTAAATTTTTTACATTTTATATATAATTTTTCTTAAAATTTTGCTTATCTAATGTACAAATCTATTATTATTCTGAAAATTTTTAATTTCAAAACTTATAAAATAAATTTACTTAAAATATTTTATATAATTTGTTTTATAAGTTCTAAAACGATA
>CAYFRD010000035.1:0-15925 GCA_964345555.1 uncultured Peptoniphilus sp.
CCTCCCGTTCTCGCCGCCACTGGGCCGATCGGACACGTCGGCGGTTTGGTCACCCCGCGTCTCGCTGATGTTGCCCGGGTAGGTGCGCTGGCCGTGATCTTTATTGCCTTCGGCCCGTTCGTGCGCGCAGGTGCTGGCAGGTTCGCAGCCGGGTTCCAGCAGCTAAGCGTGCATGATGGCTTGGAGACCAAGTTTCAGCCTGTTCATATCTATCTCAAGGTCACTGAACTGTGAGCAACTGCGGGGCGTCAACGTCAGCAGAAAGCTATTTGAACCGCAGCTCAGTGCCAACGCGATGGGGGAAGACTGCCGGTGCCACAAAGATCCTCTCGGTGAGCGAGAGTCACCGGTTGGTGGCCCCAAGTAGCTAGGCCCTCATGCCTGATCCACCCTGCATCATGATGGTTTCACCAGTGATGAAGGAGCCGCCGGGAGAGGCGAGGAACACGCAGGTCGCACCAACGTCTTTCTGAGCGTCACCGAAGCGGCCAAGAGGAATGGCCTTCACGTTCTTCTCATACATCTCTGGATGCTCTTCAGCCCACGCAACCAACTTCTCAGTCATCACCAGTGGCAGGATGACGTTCACGTTTATGTTGTCGGGACCCCACTCGTTCGCTGCCACGCGAGACAGGGAACGGATGCCTTCTTTAGCGGGTCCGTAAGAGGCTTGGCCGGCGCTTCCTGAGATCCCTGCACCGGAGCCGAAGTTGATGACGGACCCTTCAGTTTCTTTCAAGTGAGGGTAGCCGTGCTTCATGTAATAGAACGTTGCGTAGAGAGCCGTACTCATCGCCAGTTCGAAGTGTTCGAGCGTGTGCTCAAGCAGAGGGACCCCGGAGATTCCGGCGTCCGCACAGTTGACAATCACGTCCAGCCTGCCGAACCTGTCGATGGTTTGGTCGATGGCGCCTATGACCTTTTCTTCGTCAGCCCCATCGACCAGAAGATCCAACACTTCAGCGCCGTAGTCGTTCTCGATGCCCGCCTTAGTTTCGTCAAGTCCATCTTGAAGGATGTCCGTAATGACAACATTGGCTCCCTCTTCAGCGAAAGCTCGGGCGACGCCGCGGGCGATGCCGCCGCCGGCACCCGTAACCAATGCAACTTTGCCTGCCATCTTCCCGTCTCGCTTTTCCACCGCGTATCCCCTTCGATAGTTCGGGAAACTGATCGCCCCCACTATAGGCATGGAGCCCAACACTTCTGTCTGGGTTGCCGTTTGGGGGTGCAACGCCCTCGAGACTGGGATGCCGCCGGTGGTGTCTTCGGCCGGAGACTTCAAGCCGTTTCCTATCGGCCGCGTGCACCGCGACTCGGTCAGGCTGCCAAGACCTCCTTGAGGAATGCGAGGGCGTCCTCGTACACTCCGGGAACTTCACTTTCGCGCGGCCCCGCCACATTCAAAGTGATCCCATCATTGAGGGAAGAAAGCCAACGGACGACCGATTGGACGCTCCGGGAGCTGAAGTCTTCGACGATTGAGAGTGGGCGGGAGAGTTCCCGCGCGGCTTCTTCCGTCAACCCCGTCCCAGGGGAGTGCGCAGAAGATGGGCGAAGCACTAGGACCGCGTCGCAGTCGCGGACGTTCCACAAGGTTCGCTGGCTGGGATTTGGCGAGGGCGTTTGGCGCAACTGCGGAAACTCGGTCAGGACGCCGGGCGGCTCGGGTGAATCTTCAGCCCAGCCCCCTTGGGGAACCCAGCCGGCGACCTGCAGTCCTAGGGCCAGTGCTGTACGGAGTGCCGCGCGGTCGACGCCGCTCTGGCCACCACTGCGAACCACTGCAACTTTGTGCCCCAACACGTTTCTCCCTAAAGCCTCCAGCCGAGCGGTGCCACAGCCCAGTCGTTTGAAATCTCATTCTCGGGTTAAACCAAACCTACAGGTAGGTGCCAGCGGTATTGATTTCGGCCGGTTCTAGCTGAGCGTCTTCTTGCCCAGAAGCTTCTTTCGGGTCGTCGCAGCGCGCAAAAGAGCGCCAGTCGTGGACCTTGCTTGAACCCAAGGAAGGCCTTGGGGCCTGAGCGGTCGTCGAAGGTTGTGGGAGGGCCTAGTGAAGAAGGCAGGTCAGCGTGCCAATCAGGTGTGTCCTGTTTCTCCCTTACGAGCAGAATTTCCGGTGGCTACACACGCGTTTGCCGAGTGGACCGCCCGCGCGGCCACGAGCCCCTCTTCGGGAGCTCCCTCTAGGACGACTTTTCTCGCCCTCCGCACTCAAGAAAGAGCGTTGCTTCATGCGATCTGATCGCTCACCCCTAGTACTGCCTGTCCTATATGTTGCCGCTTTCATAGCTGCGTTCAACGAGAACATCGTGAACGTGGCGCTGGTCGACATCATGGGGGAGTTTGACGTGTCCGCTCCCACTGCCCAGTGGTTGGTGACGGGGTACATGATGGTCACCACTGTTGTTGTGGCGATTTCCGCTTACCTGTATCGCCGGCTCGGTTTGCGCAAGCTGTTCTTTTGGGCCGTCGCATTCTTGGCCTTGGGATCGGTTGCTGCGGTGTTTGCTCAGTCGTTCGCGGTCTTGCTGGTCTTTAGGCTGGTCCAAGCCGTTGGAACTGGCATTTTCATTCCGGCGATGATGAGCACTGTGCTGATGGTTGCGCCACGTAAGAAGCTTGGCTTCTACTTGGTGCTCGGCGGAATGATGACCACCTTTGGGCCAGCATTTGGTCCCGTCGTTTCGGGCCTCATGGTTACGGTGTTCGGGTGGCACACGATTTTCTTGCCGACTTTAGTGGTGGTTCTAGTCCTTGGGGCGCTCGCTTTCGTAGTCGTTCACGACACCGTTGAAACCGAAGCGCTGCGCCTCGACATCCCCTCACTCATCCTGCTGGTTCTCGGCCTCGTGGGCTTTGTCTACGGTCTGTCCGAAATCACGATCCGGCCGGTTCCTGCGGCGGCGATTTTGGTGCTTGGAGTGGCTGTCTTAGCGGTGTTCGCCCGACGTCAATTCATGGTGCGGAACCCGGTGTTGAACTTGAAACCTATGGTGAGTTCCCGGTTCTGGCCCTCCGCGATTCTGGTGGTCGTGGCGATGATGACCACGTTCTCATTGTCGGTGCTGCTGCCGCTCTATTTCCAAGGATCACTTGGCATGACCGCGTTGGCCGCGGGTGCCCTGCTGTTGGCACCGATCCTTGTCAACGCTGCCACGGCAATCGTCGGTGGCAAGGTCATGGACAGCAAGGGGCCGTGGCCGCTGTTGGCTATAGGTTTCGGGGTCATTGTCGTGGGCCAGTTGGGGGTTTTTGCCTTCGCTCCTCACCTGAGTTGGTTGGGGGTCTTAGGAGCCTCAGTTCTATCTTTCGGTGGCGTGGGTCTTGTCCTCTCTCCGTCTCAAACAGCTGGGTTGTCTACTCTTTCTAGGCCGGAGTATCCCCATGGAGTCGCGTTGCTCAACACTTTTATTCAGGTGGCTGCAGCGATCGGGCCGTCGTTGTTGATCGGCATCTTGTCTTCCGGTGCAACGTCGCGTGAGAACGAAGGCGTGAGCGCAGCTCAGGCCAACGCTGATGGTTTTGCGTTAGCCATCCTCGTCGCGACGGTCATCGCGGTCGCTGGGACCATCGTGGCGGTCGTTTACTCTCGCAAGCTCGCCGCTGGGGACAGGCCCGCTGAAGCGCCGACAAAGCCCACTATTGCTTCTCTAATGCGGACTGAGGTGTTTTCTGTGCCAACCACTGCCACCGTTGGGGAGGCGGTGTCCCAGTTTCTTTCCGCGAAGACCGCAGGTTTGCCTGTAGTTGACGGTAAGGGCGGAGTGCGTGGTTACATCACTGATGGCGACATCCTTCGCGCAGTGGCTGGTCACGACGAGTCCCCCTTGGATCTCGCGTTCGGCCTAAATGTCCAGCCCAAGGATCCTGATGTGGGTGGCCGGGTCGCCGAAGTCATGCAGATGCGGGTGATGGATCTCGCGTCTAGGAACGTGGTGACTGCAAGCATTGAGGACTCGGTGGAGGACGTCGCAGCTCTTCTCGGTGCTAGGCCCATCAACAAGGTGCCGGTGTTGTCTGGTGACCGGATTGTCGGAGTCATAACCCGAGGAGATCTTGTGCGCAGCATTTTTGGTTCTTTCGTTGCGAGCCAAGCTCAACACGACTAGCGGTTTGAGCGGCAGAGCCATGGCCGTCAGTAGACAGTGCCTAGGCGCCACCGCGGAGGCTGGTGATGACCGCTTCGTCTTCCCTCCACCGCCGTCGTCCCTGGCAGCCACAGCTTCATCCTTCCTATTTCAATATCTTTCGCCATCCTTGATGCGGTTTTCGTATGGTCAATGAGGGAGTCCGAGTGAAAGTAGAAACGGGAAGAAGAGCGATGGGCGAACCAGTGACGGATGTCGGAAAAACCATCTTCGGGGCGGCTTACTACGACGAATACATGCCCACCGAGCGTCTATCGAAGGACGTGGAGATGATCGGCGCCGCCGGCATGAACACGGTGCGTATCGCAGAGTCCACCTGGTCCACCTACGAACCCCAGCCGGGCGTCTTTGACTTTTCATCAGTCGACCGGACCCTCGACGCCATGGAAGCCGCAGGCATAAACGTCATAATCGGCACCCCCACGTACGCTGTTCCCACGTGGCTCGTCCAGTCCCACCCCGAAGTGCTGGCTACCACCAGTGCGGGCCCGGGGCGCTACGGTGCTCGACAAATCATGAACATCACCTCACCCGCGTATCTCTGGCACGCGGAACGGGCGATCCGAAAGCTGATGGAGCACACTGCTCACCGAGGGTGTGTGATCGGATTCCAAGTCGACAACGAGACGAAGTTCTACGACACCGCATCCCCAGATGTTCAGCGCCGGTTCGTGAAGCATCTGCGTGACCTTTTCGATGACGACCTAGACGCGTTGAACGCAGCTTACGGTCTGGATTACTGGTCTAACCGGATCAACGCCTGGGAGGATTTCCCAGACGTTCGTGGAACCATAAACGGCTCGCTGGGGGCGGAGTGGGACAAGTTCCGCCGCTCTCTAGTAACGGAGTTCCTGTCATGGCAAACGGACTTGGTAAGGGAATACAAGCGTGAGGACCAGTTCGTCACTCACAACCTCGACTTCGACTGGGGGCCGGGCTGGTCATATGGTCTCCAGCCCGATGTGGACCACTTCGAGGTAGCGAAAGTCCTTGACATCGCTGGCGCCGACATCTACCACCCAACCGAAGATGCCTTAACCGGCAGGGAGATCGCCCTAGGAGGCGACATGACCCGCTCAGTCAAAGGCGGTCAGAACTACCTAGTGTTAGAAACCCAGGCCCAGGGGCAGATGGGCTGGTTGCCCTACCCGGGCCAGCTCCGTCTTCAAGCTCTGAGTCACGTAGCGAGTGGTGCGGATGGCGTCATGTATTGGCACTGGCACTCCACCCACAACGGTTTCGAAACCTATTGGAAGGGAGTGCTCAGCCAAGACTTTGAGCCAAACCCCACCTACTTAGAAGCGGCTCGCATCGGTAAGGAACTCGCGAAAGCTGGTGATTCCCTACGAGGTGTCCAGAAGGACAATAAGGTCGCGCTCATGGTCAGCAACGAATCACTCACCGCGTTGCAGTGGTTCGGCATAGACACGGGGTTCATGCCACAGGTGGGGCCGTCCATTGGATACAACGACGTACTACGTTGGGTCTACGACACGCTTTTCGATCTCAACATTGAGGTCGATTTCGTCGACGCTGGTCAAGCTGACCTTTCGGAGTATTCCATGGTGGTGGCGCCGGCGCTTTACGTGGCCTCACAGGACACTTTGAATAACCTGCGTCGCTACGTCGAAGAAGGTGGACACCTTGTCAGCACCTTCCGTAGCTTCGTCACGGACGAACACGTTAAAGTCTGGTCCGACCGCCAGCCGCACTCGCTCACCGATGTTTTCGGGTTCGGCTATGACCAGTTCACCAAGCCCTCGAACGTCAAAGTGTCACTCGCCGAAGAACTGACCGGGGAGGCCGGCGCGCCAAGCGCAGCAGACCTGGACGTAACACATTTCATGGAACTGTTGGTGCCTAGTGCTGACTCAACAGCCGAGAGCCTAGCGTCCTATGACCACCACGCCTGGACGGGCCCGGCGATCACCCGCAACCGCCTCGGAAAGGGCACCGCCACCCATGTCGGCGCGACGGTCTCTAAGGACGTGCTAGGCCGGGTCATGGAGTTGGTGGCCTCCAACGCTGGTGTGCTCGACTGGGAACAAGACTTCGTGGGGCAAGTGTCCGTGCGTCGAGGTCGGAACGCGGCTGGGAAAGACATAGCGTTCTTCTTCAACTACTCCAAGGATCCTGTGACCATCCGTGCGCCGATCTCTGGGGTTGATCTCGCCAGTGGAGCAGCGATCGACAAGGGTTCCAAAGTCGAAATAGAAGGTTGGGACGTCCTGATGTTAGAAAGCTAGACTGCCCGGCGGCAGGGGACGCTTGATCTTCCAGCGCTCCTTGGCAGCTAGAGCTGCATTGGCCAAGTTCGCTGTCACAAACGTGCCGGATCCTTGACATAACATGCGTTGCGGGCTTCCATGAGGCTACGGCAGGGAAGAGCAACGAAGGAGTTGGTTGTGGGACGTCTGCAAGACAAAGTAGCGATTATTACGGGCGCAGCTTCGGGCATGGGTGCTGCGGATGCTCGAATATTCATTAGGGAAGGCGCAAAAGTCGTCATCACGGACCTCAACGAAGAGGCGGGCGAGGCACTGGCTGCGGAACTTGGCGAGGACGCTCTGTTCATTCGCCAGAACGTTGCTGAGGAAGACAGCTGGGACCACGTGGTGAAGGAGACGATGGACAAGTTCGGTCGCATCGACGTCCTCGTGAACAACGCGGGGATCCTACTGATGAAGTGTATGCGCGACACCACTGTTGAAGAGTTCAACCGGCTGATGGCAGTCAATGTGACTGGCGTGTTCTTGGGAATGAAAGCGGTGTCGGAAATCATGCGCGATCAAGGCGGTGGCGTCATCGTCAATATGTCTTCGGCCGCTGGCATGGTTGGGCAAGTTCAGACCGTTGCCTACTCTGCTTCGAAGTTCGCGGTCCGAGGCATGACGAAGGCAGCGGCCATGGACATGGGCCCATACGGGATCCGCGTCATCTCAATCCACCCTGGTTCGATCGCTACGCCGATGACTGCTCAGTCCGGCGTCAAGCCAGACTCTCCGCTGCCATTGGCGCCGTTGGGTCGCAGTGGTGGTCCTGAAGAAGTCGCCGAGGTCGTCGCTTTCGCTGCCTCTGACGCTGCTTCTTATGTGACAGGCTCGGAGCTGGTCGTCGATGGTGGCCTCACCTTGGGTGACACTCCGCAGGTGTACCAAATGATGCAGGCCCTTGCCGGGATGGCGGCTGACGGCGAATAACTTGCGCGGGTTGCGTCCCTCTCAGTTTGTGAGCTCGTCCAGCGGAAACATGTTGTTCGTGTAGATCAGGGGGAGAAGGTCGACGACCTCGGGCAAAAGAAGCTCATCTAGCGCCCTCACGGTGGCTTGAGGGCGCTTCAAGTTTTCGTTTTTCCGGCCCGCGTTACGTTTCACCACGATGTGTTCCGGTTCTTCTTCGTACAGGCGAGAGACCAGTTCAGCTCCCCTCTGTGGGATCTGGGGAATGGGGACAGAGAGCAGAACCCTTTTCGGCAGCCCGACTCCTCCATCCAAGACGCGCCACCAAAGGTAGGGGATGCTCGAGTTGAGCACGAGGGCGGCGTGGTCCCGCGCTTCCGCGGACTCAAAATAGAGAGTCGCCTTAGAAACCCTGTTCAGAGGTCGGGCAGAAGCGGAGATGAAATAGCGCGGTGTTAGAGCTACGTCCAGCCTGAAGGGCGTTTCTTCGTTGGATAGAAGATCACGCAGAACTTGGGGAGAGTTGCTGAGTCGTTCCCATGCTTCTTGGAAACCGGGAGGAAGCTTCGTCCATTCGCCATGAGGCCCTTCCGCTGCGGGGCTGAGCATGCTTGGGGCTCGCTCGAACATTGCCTTGCGGCTGGGCACCTGCCAGCGCAGGATCGGCGTCGTCTTCCAGCCGCGTGCACCCGGCGCGCTCACCGTGACGGCTGCCCTAACGAAGTTGGTGCGGGAGGTGTTCCGGGAGCCGAACTTGTAGCCACGAAACAGCGTGTCTGGAACGTTGTCGAACACAAACACGGATCCGCCCGTCGTTTCCTTTTGCAACACGGTGCGTAGCGGCTGGTAGCGCGGTGCCGCTAGGTAGGAGGCGGGGGTGACTGCGATGTAGCCGCGGGACGATTTCGCTACGCGCTCCATGAAGTAAGCGAACAGGTCCCGGCTGTTGGCAGTCTCAAAGCGGGTGTCCAGGTCGGTGCGGGTGTAAGGGGGGTTCATGATCACGAAATCGTGGGCGGGAAGCGGTTCGGTGCTTAAGGAGTCTCTGCACACTGCGCGAGAGGCAAGGAGCTCTAAGCCTTGGCTGTCGCCTTCGGCTAGGAAGTCGGCACCCAACAGAGCGACCGCCGATTTCAGGGCCACCTCATCCTGGTCAACCAAAACTAGATCGTTTCGGACGAACCGGTCGGGGGATTCCTGTGCGAGAGCTAGGTGCCATGCTAGGTTGCCAACCCCGGTGCAAGGGTCCAGCCAGGTTCCTGACGGGAATGAGCCTGCGTGCGAGGCCATGAAGTCGGCCGCATCATCCGGGGTGAAGTACTGCCCGGAGGCACGCCGACCGCTGCCATCCAAGTGGGCCAGAAGGGCTTCGTAGCAGACCGCCAGCTCTCCGATGGACAGGTCAGCAAGCAGGTTTCTTCCCTCCGCCGGCTGATCCAATACGTTGGACAGGGCTGGTGCTAAGTCTGGTCTAAGGCTAGTGGTGCGCACAGCCACAGCCTTCAGCCAAGCGTTTCGGGCTTCCGCCTCCGATCCACTCAGCAGTTGCTCGACGACGCTGCCGACCGCTGCGGGAGAGAACACAAGGTTATCCACTCCCTGACGTCCTCCTCGCTGCGCGGTTTGTGCGTTACGTGGCGCGGTCGGCGTTGGGCCGACGTTGAGATGAGGATACATCGGGCCCGACACCCTGGGGCGCCGCTGCTGTCGCTGCCTGCCCAATAGTCGCCTTGGCGCGCTCCTTGAGCGGATGAGGCGAACCGACGCAAAGGCTGTCCCGTGTGAGGCCCTTTCATTTGCGGGGGTCGCCGATTGTCGCTGTTGGGAGGGCCAAGCGTAGAATAGGCACGCTTTCTGCTCGGGACTCGAACCTAACGTGATCGGACGAATCGCGCGCGACCGGCGGGCGCCGGTCCTAAGTTCTCTTGTTCACGCGACTTGGATGCCCGTGGACGAACGGGAGCCGGCCAATGTGGTAACAGGGTTTCGCAAAGTGGATAAGATGTCCGCGTACGACCAGCTCAATAACGGATGCGGGACCCATCGAGCCGTGCTGGCGTGAGGGTCTCCAAGTAAAGGAATTGCAACATGGGTGAACCTACTCGTCCTCATCGGCCGTGGGAGCGTGGCTCGCATCCTTGGGGGGCGGGCCGACGAAGTGGCAGCAGCGAAGTGGAGCGCAGCTCCGGCAGGGGCCATGGGTTAACCCGCACAGTGGCTGCAGTGTTCTGCGCTCTTCCGCTCCTTATGGGGACGTCGATAGTTGCCCCCGCAGAGGCCGCCATCGATGGCTCTTCTTCTGATGACGTGGCTGCAGCGGATGTCAGCTTGGCAGACGAACGCACCGAACCGACTGACGAGGCCCAAGCGGGCCAACTGCCCCAAGAGGAGGCGGGAGAAGCTGGGCTTTCTACGCAAAGCACGTACGCTCCCCAATCGGAGGGATCGTTGGAGACTGGGGAAGCGGCGCCCGCGGCAACCGCGCCCACCGTCCCAGTCCCGGACAAACCTGGTTGGTTCCGCGTGGATGGCACTTGGTACTTCACTGAGGGCGCTGGCGAGCTTTATTTGGGTTGGCTTAAGTGGAAGGACCGTTGGTACTACTTGGAGGCTTCGGGTGAGATGGCGACTGGCTGGCTCCAGTTGGACGACGGCCGCTACTACCTAGAGTCTTCGGGTGCCATGGTGACTGGCTGGTTGAAGATGGAGAACCATTGGTACTACTTCAAGTCGTCTGGCCGCATGGCGACCGGCTGGACCGACGTCAAGGGCCGTCGGTATTACTTGGATCCCTCTGGTGTCATGGCGACTGGGTGGTTAGAGCTTGACGGCCAGCGGTATTACCTACGGTCGTCGGGTGCCATGGTGACTGGCTGGTTGAAGATGGAGAACCGTTGGTACTACTTCAAGCCTTCGGGTGCGATGGCGACCGGTTGGGAGAAGGTGAACAACCGTTGGTATTATCTAGAGTCTTCGGGTGCGATGGCGACCGGGTGGCTAAAACTGGACGACCGTTGGTACTATTTGAAGTCTTCGGGTGCGATGGCGACGGGTTGGGCGAAGGTGAACAACCGTTGGTACTACTTGAAGTCTTCGGGTGCGATGGCGACCGGTTGGGTAAAGGTTAAAGGCACGTGGTACTACCTGAACAAGAACGGCGCGATGCTCACCGGTACGCACACAATCGACGGGAAGGTCAGCAGCTTCGCTAACAGCGGTGCTTGGCTGGGATACGGGTACCGGTTCGGGATGAAGTGGGTGGCGCAGCAGACGAACTACTGGTGCGGCCCCGCATCTGGGTATTCTGTGTTGGCGGCTTTGGGCCATTCCCGCTCCGCATCGGGGGTGGCTCTTAGCCAGGCTGCCCTAGCCAGCAACTCTTACATGAAAACGGACCTATACCGGAAAACATCTTTCGCCAACAACATGTTTGCTGTGGGAATGAACCGCTGGATAGGTAAGAGCAGTTACAGCCAGCGTCGCGCTCCCAACACTGCGTTTTTCAGGGAGAAGGTCCGCAACAGCTTCACGAAGAAACTACCTGTCGTGGTGGACACCCAGGAATGGGCGAGCGGAGCTCACTACAACAACCATCCGAGGGTCACGTTTAGCCACATCATGCCTGTGGAAGGGTACAACCCTTCCAGCGACACGATCACGATGATCGATCCAGCGGCGCACTTCTACTACTACAACGGGTCGAAGAACGTGTTCAGCCACAGTCTTCCGTCCTTCACTGGGTTCCTGCAGCAGTTCGGGATTTACTACTGATGCGCAGAGCGACTGGCGGCGGTCTTCCAGTTCTGCTGCTTGCCGTTCTCATCGCAGGCTGTTCGTCATCACCGGCGGAAACGGGGTTCGCGTGGGACTCACAGAGCGGGTCGCAGTCAAACGAGCTCGGACAACAAAGCGCGGTGACGGGTGACTCAGGGCTTCTGGCGGAGCACGTGGACGGGCTGCCTTTCGACCTGCTGGTCGGGCCGCACCAGTCAGACACTGTCGACCTAGTTAAGGCGAAAGATGCTGAGGTCGCTGTCGAGGGCGTCGCGTACGAGACACTGGGCGAAACCGAGATGCAGGGGCACATGCCGGGGCCGATGCCCCGAGTAGTGTTGGACGACGGCAGCGCTTTCGGGTCCCTAATGCACTTGGCGAGTGAGGGGGACGTGACGTCACTGGAGGACATCCCCAGCGAAGCTGGGGTCATTGCTGTTGATGGAACCTTCACTCCGTTGCAGGACATCGCTGCTGAAATGTCCCCAATCTCCGGTTCCAACCCTGACGGGCTACTTTTTGAGCCGCAGCATGCCAGTGCGGCGGGCGAATGGGTGGTTTGGCGTGAGGGGTCAGCGGGTGAACACAATGCTCTGCCCACGCTGGACTCCGATGATTGGCGTCTTGTCGCGTGGGACCGCGACACGGGGGTGGTAAGTGAAATCGCCTCTGCGTTTTTGGTGCATGGGGACAGGTTCGCGCCTTACGCTTCCTGGGATGTGGCCCCCAGTTCGGATGGCACGCTCGTTTACTTTGAGGCCATGATGCCAGCGGGCGACGACTGGGAGAACACGGTGATTTCGGTTCCCTTGGAGGGTGGCTCTGACATTTCCCTGTTGGGTCGCGGCTTGATGCCTGCGGCCAACCCTGAGGGCGGCGTCTTTTGGATTTCGCTCGATTGGGGCGACACTGGGACGGTGGTGTTTGATGGTGAGCCGCTCTTCTCTGTGAGCGGTGAAGGTTGGTCCGTTCGCCGACTGGCGGCGTCCTCTGACCTTGTGGTTGCAACGGTTTGGGACGGTTCCACGGCTTGGCTGGTTGTCTATGACGTTGCTACCGGCCAGGTGGTGCGCGTGGTGGACACCGGTTCGGATTGGGCGGAGGTGTCTCTTTCGGGCCGCAGCTTCGTATGGGGCAACAGCGCGGGAGGCTCGGACCCAATGATGTATTTCATGGACGCTGCGGGGGATCCGATTGCCTTATGGGGTGTTCAGGGCTTGTCTGCGCCACTGATCAATGGAGAGCACCTGGCCGTCCCGATGGAGGGCGAGGACGGCGCGATCACGTGGACTTTCTTGCGATGGCTTGGTTGAGGCAATCACGAGCCTAGAAAACAGATCCTCTCTTGCCTGCTCTCGGAAAACTATTGGACGCGTCCGACAACGTCAGGATTTGGCGTAGCACATGAACTGACCGTCCGGACCGGGTCCATCTGGAGTGAGCCAACAGGAGGACGGGCGGCCCATGCCTGCTGGCAATGGTTTTGGGAGGAGACATGACTAAAGTGCTCGGGCCGGAACCGGGACTGCCTCTGGCTGGCCGCGTGGCTGTTGTTACTGGAGTTGGTCGAAGACAGGGGATCGGTCACGCGATCGCCGTCAGGCTGGTGGAGGCGGGCGCAAGCCTTCTCATCACGCATTTCAGCAGCCACGATGCGGAGCAACCATGGGGCGCCGACACGGACGCAGTTCTGGAGAGCATCCGTTCCCACGTCGTAACCAACACTCAAAGGGTTATCGATCTTTCTGTTGACTTGGCTGAAGAGGGCGCTCCGGAAACCGTCTTTGCACGCGCACTGGAAGCGTTCGATCACGTCGATATCCTTATTTGCGCTCACGCGAGGTCGGGCGGTGACGGACGTTTAGGTGAGCTTTCAGCCGCCATGCTTGATGCTCACTGGGCCGTCAACACGCGGTCGTCACTGTTACTGACACAAGAGTTCGCGCGCCAGCACGACGGTCGCCGCGGAGGGCGGGTCGTGCTGATGACGTCGGGCCAGCAGCTCGGACCGATGCCGGGAGAGATTGCCTACGCGAGTTCCAAGGCTGCGCTTGCCGGCATCACTCTCACGTTGGCTGACCAGCTTGCTGACGAAGGCATTACCGTGAACTGCGTCAACCCAGGCCCCGTTAACACTGGTTACATGACACCAGAATTCGCTGAGGAACTTGTCGATTTCTTCCCATTCGGGCGCATCGGTGTCCCCGACGATCCAGCTCGGCTCATTGCGTGGCTGGTTGGAGACGAGGGGGAATGGATGACCGGTCAGGTGTTGAACTCGGAAGGTGGCTTCGCGAGATGGCGCAGCCCAAGCCGTTAGAGAAGTGAGCCAACGAAGGGGTTCGGTTTCTCCTAGCCGATCGCGCCGACGCAGCTATCCATCTCTCTCCTCGGCCTAACGGCGGCTGTCAAAGCTTCGCGAAAGCGGGCGGGGAGACGAAGGATCGGCGTGAGTGGCGACGGTGAAGGCACGGTTTCGGCTGCTGCCGGCCGGCAGCAGGGACCTGAGCCGTTGGGTTGCGTCCTCTACCTCGAGCATGCCGACCACCCGCATGGGCTCGTCAGAGGCCTAGTCGTGGAGGGCGAAACTTGGACGACGTGGTTCGCTCGCCATCAAGGGTGACAGCACGTGGCTGGGGAGAGCCTGCCCCCGACAGAGGTCGGCAACCCTAAGAAATGCCCACCTTTTGGACTCTGTTCGCGGTGCGTCTCCAGCCCGTTAGGCTGGGCGCATGTTCCAGTTTCGAATGTGCATGTAGTCTTCTTGCGCCACGCGCGCAGATGCGGTTGTCCCGCGCGCACCAAATCCCTGGACTATCGGTAGGAAACCCTCACGCCACCCTTGGCTGAAAGTCTAGTTTCCACTGCATCTGCCTCACCTACGGCTGCGACTCAAGCTCAGCCACTCTTTTGAAGACCCCCGTAAACCGGGGCACGCGTGAGGAAAGACCAATGACAGCAGAAAGCACAGCAAGCGGCACCCCAGAACGAAGTCAAGGGTTTGACACCCTCCAGATCCATGCCGGTCAAGAGGCTGACCCGACCACTGGGAGCCGCGCCCTTCCCATCTACCAGACGACCTCATTCGTCTTCGATAGCGCCGAACAGGCTGCAGGACGCTTCGCGTTATCCGAACCGGGCCACATCTACACTCGCGTAACGAACCCAACAACGCAGGTCGTGGAAGAACGCCTCGCCGCACTGGAAGGGGGTGTTGGCGCACTTCTCGTTTCATCAGGGCAGTCCGCTGAACTTCTCGCGATCTTGAACTTAGCGGAGGCTGGCGACCACATTGTTGCCAGCCCCAGCCTTTACGGGGGCACTTTCAACCTCTTCAAACACACTCTGCCGAAGTTCGGCATCGAGGTCGGTTTCGTTGAGGATCCCTCTGATCCCGAGTCTTGGAAAGACGCCGCGAAACCCAACACGAAAGCCTTCTACGGGGAGGTCATCCCGAACCCGCGCGGCGACGTCCTCGACATTGAGGCGGTGGCTCAGGCTGCGCACGAGGTCGGTGTCCCCCTCATCGTCGACAACACCCTAACCACCCCCTATCTGACCCAGGCGTTCGACTGGGGCGCGGACATCACGGTTTCCAGCGCAACCAAGTATCTATCCGGTCATGGCACCGTCATGGCCGGCGCCATAGTGGATTCCGGCAACTTCGACTACAGCCGTGACCCCGAGCGTTTCCCCGGGTTCAACCAGCCCGACCCCACGTACAACGGGATCATCTACGCGAAGGATTTTGGCGAGGACACTCAGGGCGCGAACGTTTCGTTCATAACGAAGGCTAGGGTGCAGCTGTTGCGAGACTTAGGGTGTGCGATTTCGCCCTTCAACTCCTTCCAACTAGCTCAAGGGTTGGAAACCCTTTCCTTACGCATGGATAGGCACGTGGACAATGCGCTCGCGATTGCCGAATTCTTGGAGAGCCACCCGCAGGTTTTGTCGGTGACATACCCGGGTCTTGCCTCCAGCCCATACTTTGCGTTGGCTCAAAAATACGCGCCGAGGGGAGCCAGCGCGCTTGTCTCCTTTGACATTGAAGGTGGCAGAGACGCAGGCGTTCCCTTCGTAGAAGCGTTGAAACTGCACTCTCACGTGACGAACCTAGGGGACGTCCGGTCCACGGTGTCCCACCCCGCGTCGACGACCCACAGTCAGTTGAGTGAGGAACAACAGGTGGCAGCGGGTGTCCGTCCGGGAACGATCCGTCTATCCGTCGGTTTGGAGGACACGGCCGACCTCGTCGCAGACTTGGAAGCAGGGTTTGCGGCGGCTAAGGCCAAGGAGGCGGCCCAGTGAGCGCATCAGCGTCCAGAAAGTTCGACTCTCCTCCCGCAGCATCGGGTGCATGGTTCGAGGGTGACCCGGTCGGGGATCGACGATTCGCAAGCGTGGGGCCTCTCGCTTTGGAGGCTGGGGGAACGCTGCCAGAGGTGACACTTGCTTACGAGACCTGGGGGGAACTCAACGAAGACCGGTCCAACGCCGTCCTCGTGCTTCACGCACTAACGGGGGACAGTCACGTGAAGGGTGAAGCCGGCAATGGTCACGCCACGGAGGGGTGGTGGACGGAGTTGATCGGGCCGGGCGCCGCGATCGACACCGACCAATATTTCGTGGTGGCGCCCAACGTGCTGGGCGGCTGCCAAGGGAGCACGGGGCCGGCGAGCCTAGATCCCAATGGGGAGCTATGGGGGCCCCGTTTTCCGTTCATTACGGTGAGGGACAGCGTTGAGTCGGAAGTGCGGTTAGCGGACCAGCTGGGCATCGGGCGGTGGCAGATGGTCATTGGCGGGTCGATGGGTGGGA
>CAYFRD010000036.1:0-15322 GCA_964345555.1 uncultured Peptoniphilus sp.
CATAGTTATTTCTGTTCGGTATAAAACTGTCTAAAAAAGAGTTGCCATTCCAATTCGCAATTTTTTCATTCATCACTTTAATTTTTTCATTTATTCTTTCAAAGTCAGGAGTCAGCGTTAATTACTTAACTTCTGTTGAAGGTAATTTGGAAATGACGGAAGTTGGAGTAGTTAACTTATTAAGTTTTGATTATCTAAGAGAATTTTTATCAAACTTGATAAAAAATTACATAAGTTTTCCGCCCTTAGGTGTGGTATTAATTATGATGATGGGAGTAGCTTTAATTGAACAAACAGGATTATTAAATGCATTTATTAAAAGATTGATATTAGGTGCTCCGGATTACCTTGTTACTGCTATATTAGTATTCATAGGTATAAATTCAAGCATAGCTTCTGATGCCGGAATTTTATTTACACCAGCTATTGGAGCTGTTGTATTTAACAGTTTAGGGAGAAACCCTTGGGTCGGGATTATAGTAGGATATGCAGCGGCTTCCGGAGGATTAAGTGCAAGTTTATTTATTAGTAATTCTGATGTTTTATTAGCAGGAATTACTGAAAGTGTAGTTACCGGGATGAATATTGAAGGTTCAACAACTCCTTTAATAAATTATTATTTTATGGCTGCAATGACAATATTATTAACAATATTTATTACTTTGGTTGCAGAAAAGTTTTTAGTTAAATATTTAGGAAACCAAGGTAAAAGAGACTTATCACATATCAGTGCGGATGCAGAATTAACGGATATAGAAAGAAAAGGTCTTAAATATGCAGGTTTTGGTTTAATTTTATTCGTTGTAGTTATGGCAATATTGACGGTTCCTAAAGATGCTTTCTTTAGAAATGAAAATGGTGGATTTTTACCGAAATCACCTTTAATTTCATCGGTAATGCCGATAATATTCATGTTATTCTTTACAGTAGGTACTTTATATGGAATAGGTGCAAAAACCATAACTAAAGCCGGTGATATCCCCAGACATATTCAACAAGAGCTAAAGGCATGACTTCTATATTCCCGACGATGTTTACTGCATCAATATTTGTAACGTTATTTAATGCAAGTAAGATAGCAACAATTATAGCGGTTAAGGGGTCGGATTTCTTACAAGCTTTAGATATACCTTCAATAATATTAATAATCTTATTAATATTATTGTGCACAGTTTTAAATTTATTTATAGGGAGCTCTTCTGCAAAATGGCTTATTCTTGCACCGGTGTTTGTTCCGATGTTTGCAATGATGGGATTTTCTCCGGCACTAACTCAAGTAGCTTATAGGATTGGAGATGGAGCAACTAATATTATTTCTCCGATAGCCGGAGCTGTACCAGTTATTTTAGGATTGTTAGAAGATTATAAGCCTGACAATTATAATAAAGATGTCGGTTTAGGTACTATGATTTCTCTAGAATTACCGTTTACTTTTACGCTTTTAATAGTTCAAACTATAAGTTTGATAATATGGTTCGTTTTAGGTATTCCCCTTGGACCCGGAGCGGGATCAATTATATGAGGTGTTAGATATGGATTTTAATAAAGTCAAAAATGAGGTTCATGAAAATATTGAAAAGTTTGTTCAAATTAGAAGAAATATTCACAAGAATCCTGAACTGTCAATGGAAGAATATGAAACGACAGATTATATTGTAAAAACTCTAAAAGAATTTGGATTAAAAGAAGTTGAGAAAATTAATTCAACGGGAGTTGTAGCTATAATAAGAGGCAACGGATTAAAATGTATAGCTGTAAGAGCTGATATAGATGCTTTACCCATAGAAGAAAACAATAATTTAGATTTTAAATCTACCAACAAGGGAGTAATGCATGCGTGTGGACATGATGTTCATACAACATCACTACTGGGTTGCGCATATATTTTAAATAAATTTAAAGATGATTTAAATGGGATTGTAAAATTAATTTTTCAACCGGGAGAAGAAACCGGAAAAGGTGCTAAATATATGATTGAAAACGGTGTGCTAAGTAATGAACCTGTACCGGAAGCGATTTTCGGGTTACACTGCTGGCCCGCTATGGAAGCGGGAAAAATTTATCATAGACATGGCAAAATGGGAGCTTGTTCAGATACTTTCGATATAAAAATCAAGGGGAAATCAGGACATGCTGCACATCCGGAAAATGCTGTTGACCCAATTATGATTTTAGGAAATTTAATTTGTTCGATTCAAAATATAATTTCAAGAGAATTAAACGCTTTAGAACAAGGTATTATTACTATTTCATCAGTACATGGCGGGCAAGCATCCAATACTATTCCGGACGAAGTATTAATAAAGGGGGCCATAAGAGCGTTGTCGGAAGAAACGAGAGAGTTTCTTCATAGGAGGTTAAGAGAAATAACTGATAATGTTTGTAAAACTTTTGGCGGAAATTCTGAAATAAAAATAAATAAAGGAATACCCGTATCTTACAATGATGAGCAAGTGTCTAAAGTCATAGAAGATTCAATAATAAAAAATTTAGGAGAAGATAGTTATATTTATAACCCTAATCCATCAATGGGGTCTGAAGATTTTGCCTATTATGGAAAAATTATTCCTGGAGCTATGTACAGGATAGGGACGGGTTTTAGAGATCAAAAAAATCCACCTCTACATTCATCTGGTCTTCTAATTAATGAAGATGCTATTGAGACGGGAATTCTATCGATGGCAGCTGTATGTGATGATTTGCTTAATTCTTTATAATGTAAAAGAATGAGTTTTAATAAATTTCGGAAAAAATAAATATTCAATATAAACTTCTCTTAAATGCAATTGGATCTATTTTCATCAATAGGGGAACATCGGTCTTAATAAGGGTAAATATAAACTCGGGAAAATTATTCCCGGGTATTTTTTTGTCATAAAAATTTCATTATTCTTTATTGCAACATTATTAAAAAGAAATATTTTAGTGTAACTAATATGGTCATAATAACTTTTTATGAATCTATTTAAAAATAGTTGGATCTTTCTTCATATATATATAGTATAATATAAAATATGTTTGCTTATATACATGAAGAAAGATAGTTTAAGGAGGCTTATTGACAAGTATGAGAATTCACATGGGACTTGATGTTGGATCTACCACGGTTAAGCTTGTTGTGTTGGACGGCGATTTCAACATCATGTATTCAACTTATAGAAGACATTTCTCTGATGTGAAGAAGACCATCAAAGATATACTTAGAGATATTTTCAATGAGTTTAAATATGACAGTATGACGGTTGCCGTAACCGGTTCCGGCGGACTTACCGTGCATAAGATGCTTGGTATAGATTTTGTTCAAGAAGTGATTGCCGGCACAGAGGCGATTCAAAAATTCATACCTAAGACTGACGTGGCAATAGAACTGGGTGGAGAAGATTCTAAGATAACTTATCTGGCGGGAAATGTTGAACAAAGGATGAATTCAATCTGCGCAGGAGGGACGGGTGCCTTTATAGATCAAATGGCGAGCTTGCTCCAAACTGATGCCGCAGGACTCAATGAACTTGCCAAAGATTATGAAAAATTATATCCCATAGCTTCCAGGTGTGGAGTTTTTGCAAAGACGGACATCCAAGCTCTGATAAATCAAGGAGCGGGTAAGTCTGATATAGCCATATCAGTATTTCAATCCGTTGTAAATCAAACAATTTCAAATCTCGCCTGCGGAAGACCTATCAGAGGAAATGTTGCTTTTCTGGGAGGACCGCTCCACTTTCTACCTATGCTCAAAGAAAGATTTGTTGAAACTTTGGGTTTAAAGGAAGATGAAGTGATAGCACCTGAAAACTCTCAAATTTTTGTTGCCATGGGAGCGGCAATTGCAAGTGCTGAACAAAAATATGTATCCTTCATAAATTTATATAACAAGGTAAATGATTTAAAAGAGTCCTATGAAAGGACGGAATCCATAGTAGAACCGTTGTTTAACAGCGAAGAAGAAGTGGCTGAATTTAAAAAAGCCCATAGAACTAAGGAAGTTAAAAGAGCGGATATCACAACTTACAGAGGACCCATGTACTTGGGGATAGACTCCGGCTCAACTACATCTAAAGTTGTGCTGTTGTCCGAAAACAAAGAAATTCTATATTCCTTTTATGGTTCGAACGAAGGCAAACCGCTAGATGTTGCTAAGGAAAATCTTATGAAGATTTACGCTTTAAAAAATGACGATGCCTACATTGCTGCAGCAGGAGCTACGGGATATGGCGAAGATTTTTTAAAAGCGGCATTGAACTTGGACTTAGGAGAAGTGGAAACAATAGCTCATTTCACGGCTGCCAAATTCTTTGATCCTGACGTGGATTTTATTTTGGATATCGGCGGACAGGATATGAAAAGTATGAAGATAAACGACGGAGTAATAGAATCCATATTGTTGAATGAGGCCTGTTCGTCCGGATGCGGATCCTTTCTAGAAACTTTTGCCACTTCAGTTAACATGACTCCGCAAGAGTTTTCCGAAGCTGCTTTGAGATCAAGAAATCCCGTGGATTTGGGAAGCAGGTGTACGGTGTTTATGAATTCCAATGTAAAGCAGGCTCAAAAAGAAGGTGCGGAGGTTGAAGATATTGCTGCGGGTCTGTCCTACTCCGTAATAAAAAATGCCATACAGAAGGTAATAAAGATAAGAGACCCCAAAAAACTCGGGAAAAACATAGTGGTTCAAGGCGGAACATTTTTAAGTGATGCAGTGCTCAGAGCCTTTGAGGTGTTGACAGGCAGAAGTGTTACCAGACCTGAGATAGCAGGACTTATGGGAGCATTGGGAATGGCACTTATCTCGAAGGAAAAATCCACAGGAACCTCAAAGATCATAGGTATTGATGAGCTTGCGAAGTTTGAATACAGAAGCATATCCACTAATTGCAGACAATGTACCAACAACTGTGCTTTGAGTGTAAATATTTTTTCTAACGGAGGAAGGTATATCACTGGTAACAGATGTGAAAGAGGAGCAGGCAAGGTAAAAAGTGATTCGGAAGCTCTACCCAACTTGTATAAGTACAAATATGAAAGATTGTTTGATTATGAGTCTCTTGACCCTCAAAAGGCTAAAAGAGGTGTGGTGGGAATTCCCAGAGTGCTTAATATGTATGAAAATTATCCTTTCTGGCACGCATTTTTCACCTACTTGGGATACAGTGTTGTTTTGTCGGATAAATCCGGCAGAGAGTTATATGAAAGAGGAATAGAATCCATAACTTCTGAAACGGCGTGTTATCCGGCTAAAATAACCCACGGACATATTGAAAATTTAATCGACAAGGGAGTCAAGTTTATATTCTACCCTTCGGTATTTTACGAAGAACAGTACTATGAAAATGCTGACAACACTCTTAACTGTCCCGTGGTGGCCGGATACAGTGAAGTCATAAAGAACAACCTCGAAAGTTTGTCCAAAAATGATGTGAAGTTTTTAAATCCCTTTATATCTTTTGATGAAAGAGATAAATTGGTTAACAGATTGAGCAAGGTATTTAAAGGTATCAGAAAATCTGACATAAGAGAAGCTGTAGGTCTTGGATATAGGGAATCGGACAGATATAAAATGGACGTCAGAGCCAAGGGGGAAGAGGCTCTCAAAATAATTGAAGAAAAGGGAATAAAGGGGATAGTTCTCGCCGGCAGACCATACCATGTCGATCCTGAAATAAACCACGGAATATCCGAGCTTATAAATTCACTGGGACTTGCAGTTCTTTCGGAGGACAGCATAGATCATCTGTCAAATATCGAAAATAGGCTCAGAGTTCTCGACCAATGGAAGTACCATTCCAGACTTTACAGAGCGGCTAAGTTTGTCGGAATGCAAGATAACTTGGAAATGGTGCAACTTAACTCATTCGGTTGCGGAATAGATGCAGTCACCACAGATCAAGTGAATGAAATCCTAAAGGAATACGGAAAGATCTATACGGTATTAAAGATAGATGAAGTAAACAATTTAGGTGCTATTAAGATAAGAATAAGATCTTTGATTGAAGCTGTAGAAAAGAAAGAAAAGCAGCAAGCTAAGGAAATTGAATACAAAGAACCGCTTAAATACACAGAAGAAATGAGGGGAAAACA
Source organism: uncultured Peptoniphilus sp. (assembly GCA_964345555.1). Classification (GTDB taxonomy): domain Bacteria; phylum Bacillota; class Clostridia; order Tissierellales; family Peptoniphilaceae; genus Peptoniphilus_E. The sequence goes on from CAYFRD010000036.1 coordinate 6,076, forward strand.
TACCTTGCTTCTGCCTCAAATGGCACCCATACATTTTGGAATATTCCAAGGTATATTAAATGACGAAGGATTTAATCTGGAAGTTCTTCACGATCTTTCAAAATCCGTTATAAACGAGGGGCTTAATTATGTCAACAATGATGCCTGCTATCCGTCCATATTCGTAGTGGGACAGTTTATAGATGCATTGAAGAGCGGTAAGTATGACACGGATAACCTCACCTTGGTGATTTCACAAACGGGCGGAGCCTGTCGTGCATCTAATTACGTCGGATTCATAAGAAAAGCAATAGCCGATGCCGGATTTGAACATGTTCCGGTGCTCGCGTTATCTTTCCAAGGTATAGAATCTCATCCGGGATTGAAACTGAGTTTCAGTCAATCTGTGAGAATTTTAAAGAAAGTCGTAATATCCATGCTATATGGAGATTTGATAATGAGATTGTATCAAGCTACCAAGCCCTATGAAAAAATAAAGGGTTCAAGTGATGTTCTCAAGAACAGATGGATCAAGAAATGTGCTCATGAAGTTGATTTTTCCATGCTCAATTTCAGAAAGAATATCAATTCAATGATATTTGAATTTGAAAAGCTGGAAGTTGAAAGTATAAAGAAACCCAGAGTGGGAATAGTCGGAGAAATACTGGTCAAATACTTGCCGGCAGCCAACAACCATATAGTTGAAAAACTGGAAAAGGAAGGGGCTGAGGTAGTAGTGCCCGACCTCACGGACTTTTTGATGTATTCCTTTAAAAATGCGGACATCAAGAACAAAAAGCTCTCAAAGGGTAAGCTTCCGGCAATATTTTGCAATATAGGAATTGAATATATAGAGAGATATAGAGGGTATATCAGGTATAAACTTTTGAAATCAAAGTTTGAAGCACCTAAAAAAGTTGAATATCTAATGAAACTGGCTGAGAAATATGTGGATTTAGGGAATCAATACGGAGAAGGTTGGCTTCTGACGGCTGAAATGGTGGAACTCATTGAAATGGACGTACCCAACATCGTATGCGTACAACCTTTCGGTTGTCTACCCAATCACATAACTGGCAAGGGTGTTATAAAAGCCATAAGGGAAGATTATCCCAAGGCTAATATTGTGCCCATAGACTTTGATGCTTCGGCAAGCGAAGTAAATCAATTCAACAGAATCAAGCTTATGCTTGCCCAAGCTAAGAAGAATTTGGAAGAAGAAAATAAGAAGCCTCATTATTATGTAATACCTAATGTATATGCTGAATATCAATAAAAAACAGCGGGAGCAATCTCGCTGTTTTTTATTGATATTTTGTACCGGATATCCGAGAGTTTTGTTATTTCACAATTTTCCGCAGAGTAAGTTCCCTGAATTGGAATGTGGATTATGTGGAGTGTATATCTTAGCTCATGATACATATTCACATTCGTTTCCTGTAGGTGATGTCCACGTCCGCCTGATGTATTTAGTTGTTATTCATTCTGATATAGTATTTTAAATCAAATGAAGTTCAACTGATATTGTACCTATATAATTTTCTGTAAAGGGTGGACAGATTTATATTCAATTTATCTGCAATTTTATTTTTAGATTTGGTGTCGTTACCGTATAGGGTTATTAAATTCAGCAATACTTCTCTTTCGAATTCGTCGGTCATTTGTTGCAGAGTTTTGTCTTTTAGATCGATGGAATTTATTTCCTTTGTAGTTTTAACTTCTCCTGATTTTGCGTTAAAAGAGGGTGGTAGTTGCTCTGAGGTGATTACTTCGCCATGAGAAACGTTGACTAAGTATTCAATGATGTTTTCCAGTTCTCGAACATTTCCCTTCCATGGAAAATCTTCTAATATCTTCAACAGTTCATCGGAAAAGACTTTTTGATCCTTTGACAGTCTTATGCAGTATTCTTCCAGTTTTGCCCTAGCTATTACTTCTATGTCTTCCTTTCTTTTTCGCAAGGGAGGAATATTTATTGGTATTACATTTAATCTGTAGTATAAATCCTCTCTAAATTGTTCCGTCTTGACCATCTCTTCGAGATCTCTGTTGGTGGCTGTTATGAGTCTGAAATTTGTATTGATAGGTTTTTTTCCGCCCAGTCGCACAAAATTTCCGTCTTGTAAAACTCTTAGCAGTTTTGGTTGAAGACTGAGTGGCAGATCGCCGATTTCATCTAAAAAGAGAGTTCCTCCGTTTGCCAACTCCAGTCTGCCGACCTTGCCCGAGGCTCTTGCACCCGTAAAGGCGCCTTCTTCGTAACCGAACAGTTCGCTTTCCAACAGATTGTCAGGTATTGCGGCACAGTTTATTGCAATATAGGGATTGTGCTTTCTCTTGGAATTTCTATGAATTGCTCTAGCGAAAAGTTCCTTTCCGGTTCCGCTTTCTCCCCTTATCATAACTGAGGAATCTCCTGAGGATATTTGCTTTGCCAGTGTGATGGTGTTTTTTATGGATTCTGAGTTGCCCAGTATGTGTTCGAAATCTATGTTGTTCTGATCTCCTATTATGTTGTAGGCATTTATAAGTGCCTTTGAATAGTTGGAAACTTGAAATATATAGCTTTCTACTTCTTCGCTGAGCATATTTTTTATTGTTTTGACAATAAATTCATTTCCTTCGCCAAGTTTTCTGTCTTTCAAGGAATAGACGCCTTGAGTTATGTCAATTTTAAAGTCGTCAAAAATATCTTTTATGTTTTTGTCTAACAAATTTTCCTTTTTCAGTCCGAAGAGATTTAGAACCCTTCTATTTACATTCTTGATGTTTAAATTTTTATCCGTTAAAATTATCCCGTAGTCTATGGAATTCACTATATTTGAAAATTCCTCATTTCTTAAAGACAAGTTGTTGATGGTGGATTCGTAGTTTAGATTTCCTGCCAACAGCAAACTCAGTTTTTCTAAAAAAATGCCGATTTCTTCTCTGTGTGAGTATATGTATTCCTTCTGTTCTTCGTTAAATGCTATCAATCCGATTACACCCAGTGCCTCCTTGTCCTTTGTGAGCAGGGGATAGCCTATGGTGGAGAATTCTTCGCAATTTTCATTTTTTGAACATTGAAGACATCTTTTGCTGTCGGATTTTTCTTCTATAAGTTCTGCTTTTTTTGTATTTAAAATGAAGTCATAGGAACATCCGTGGGGGAGTTTTTCTCCGATTTTGCTTTTGTACTTGCCTGTGGCTGCTATTCTGACCAAGTCTGCATTTATGACCGTGACATCCACGGACAATATGGAGCTTATGGCATCTGCTACTTCTATTACCGAATTTTTAATATCTGTGAGTTTTTGCATATTATCACCTGTAAAAATATTATCAAATGATTTGCAAAAATGCAAATAATATTATATAATTTGCAAAAATAAGAAAAATGATTCAAGTGGAACTATGATTAACACCGGTTAAAAGTTGGCATGTAAATTGCATATATAATATATAGAAAGAAATATAATTAAAGATAAAGGAGTAGAGTGCCATGGAATATAAAGAATTTATGCAAAAGGAGCTTTTAGCTGCCTTTGGCTGTACTGAACCCATAGCTTTAGCCTATGCCGCCGCCAAGGCGAAGGAAGAGCTTGGGGAAGAGCCTGAAAAAATAATTGCAAACTTATCGGGAAATATGATCAAAAATGCTAATTCGGTCAAGGTACCGGGAACTGAAGGAAGAAAGGGGATAGAAATATCTCTTGTAGCGGGAGCTTTGCTGGGAAATGCCGGCAGAAAGCTGGAAGTTCTTGAGCACATTGATAAGTCAAGACTTGAAGAATGCGACAAGCTCATTGAAGAGGGAATATGTGAAGTGAATTTAGTCCCGGGGATTGCAGATCTGTACATCGACGTAATCTTAAAAAATGGCGAGAACAGTGCAAGAGTCGTAATTGAACACGACCATACAAATATCAAAACCATAGAGAAAAACGGACAAGTTATATTTGAAAAACCGGCGGAAAAATTGGAAGACACAAAGGTGGATTTCAACTTCGATAAAATATACGACTACGCTTTAAATACAGACTATTCAGACATAAAAGATATTTTGGATCTCGAAATAAAGTATAATTATGAAATCGCAGTTGAGGGTCTGAAAAATGATTGGGGTTCAAATATCGGAAGCCTTATTATGAATTCAGCTGGAGATAATGAAAGAGAACAGTTGGCAGCCTATGCAAGTGCGGGCTCCGATGCGAGAATGAGCGGTTGTGAAATGCCTGTAATAATCAACTCCGGTTCGGGAAATCAAGGTATAACCGTGGCGGTTCCCATAATAGTATATGCAAAGAACCGCGGTATAGAGGGAGATAAACTATACAGAGCATTGATATTTGCAAACTTGTTGGGTCTGTATATGAAGGAAGGAATAGGCAAGCTATCAGCTTATTGTGGCGTAGTATCGGCAGCTTCAGCTTCCGTTTGCGGGATAGCGATGCTCAAGGGAGAACCTAAGGAAGTGATAGAAGATACTCTATCTAATGCCTTGGCAGTTAACTCGGGAATAATTTGCGACGGAGCGAAACCATCCTGCGCAATGAAGATAGCATCCAGTATCAGAAACGGATTTTTAGCCTACGACCAAGCAAAGACCGAGAACAGCTTCCATTCAGGTGACGGTATAGTTAAAAAAGACATTGATGAAACCATAAAGACAGTAGGAAACATAGCAAAGTATGGAATGAAAAGAACTGACGAAGTAATATTGAACGAAATGCTTGAAAACGAGTATGAAAAGAATTAAACAATAGCAGGGAAGAAAAATTAATTGGATAATTGAATGCCCTTGAAGGCTGTAGGCATATCACATAATCCGCAATAAACAATTTATTATAAAAAAAGTGTTTTTGTGGTATAATTAGTTAAATTATTCAATAATTTACATTTAAGGAGGAAACAATATGTTTAACAAAAAGAATTTATCTCTTACTGCGCTATTACTTGTTCTGCTATTTGCATTGACAGCATGCGGAGGAAAGAACAATGCGGAAGAACCTGCAAACAACGCAACGGAAAATTCTGCAGAAGTTGCCAACACAGAAGCAACAAATGCAGAAGCTACGGAAGAAACCAAAGCTGAAGGCGAAGCGTCAGCCAGCGGAATCGTAAGACCTGAAGGAGTACCGGAAGATTATCCTAATAAGGAAATCCAATATCTTTACGGATTTTCACCCGGATCAGTTCAAGATGCTTATATAAGAATTCTATTTGATAAAATCAAAGAAATGGAAGGCTGGAAGCACGGTATGATAGTCAATTATCAAGAAGGAGCAAGCGGAAGAATTCAATGGAATGCACTTGCAAATGCGAAACCTGACGGATACACCATAGGATTTACCCCTACAGCTATGTTGATCCCCAGTGTTGCCGAAGCCGAAGAAGTGGATTTCGGATTTGACAAATTTGCATATGTGTTCAGTATGATGAGTGACCCCGGTGCTATCGGAGTAGCTGCCGATTCTGAATACAACACTCTTGAAGACTTAGTAAACGCAGCTAAAGAAAACCCCGGAAAGATTTCATTGGGAGTTACATCTGTAATCGGATCTGAAGGACTTACAGTAAAACTTATTGAAAAAGCTTCCGGAGCGAAATTCAACACCACCGCATTTAACGGTGGAGCAGATATAATGGCAGGCGTAATCGGCGGACACGTGGATGCATTCTGCTTGAACATCACAGACACTACAACATTTGTAGAAAATGGTCAAATCAAAGTATTGGCTACAGGAAACAACGAAAGATCTGAATTTATGCCTGACGTTCCCACATATAAAGAAAGCGGATACGATGTAATTCAATTGAATACAAGAGCTATATCAGGTCCTAAGGACATGCCTGAACCAATCAGACAATACTTGGAAAATTGTTTAGTTGCCGCAGCTAATGACCCCGAAGTAAAGAAACAAGCAGAAGAAATGAAAGCCCCCACAGACTCTTTGACAGGAGAAGAAGTTAAAGCGTCCTTTGCAGAATTTTACGACATGCTTACTAAGCTATGGGCGGATGAACCTTGGCAATAATTATTCAGTAAAAAGGGGGGATTTTGTCTCCCCTTTTTAAAAGTTAAGGAGATTATAAATGGAATCAAAAGAAAATAGAACTGAAAATTCCAAAAAGCAGTTTAACTACAATTTCATATCGGTTATTCTTCTTTATGTTTGGGCGATTGTATTTATATTTGAAACTCGCAAAATATCCGATATGGACTCGAAGTTTTTCCCCTATATAGTTTCAGTAATTGCAATTATATTAGCAACTATTTTACTTCTCAGTTCAATATTCGGGCCGAGAAAGCATGAAACCTTTGATTTTAGCGGAACTTCAAAGTCTATTAAATTTGGGATTTTACTGCTCATATATGTAATATTGATAAACTTTTTCGGATTTTATATATCTACACCCATATACCTACTGGGTTCGATGTATGCTCTAGGACAAAGAAATAAGAAAATAATGCTTGGAGTAGCTATATTTACACCCTTGGCAGTTTACTTATTCTTTGAAGTATTGTTGAAACTCAATATCCCTGACGGGATAATTATCTAAGGAGGGTGAAAATGGATTTTTTAGGATATGCTTTGCAATTATTCACCTTTGACAACCTGTTGTGGTTGACCATCGGCTCTGTTGTAGGTTCCATCCTCGGAGCTCTTCCGGGAATGTCGGCTACTACGGGTATAGCTATATTTTTACCTGTTACTTTCGGACTTGAGCCTGTAACCGGACTGGTTACCCTTGCGGCACTATATGTAAATGCCTCCTTCGGAGGAAATATCACCGCAGTACTTATAAACACACCGGGCACCGACGACTCGCTTTTCATGACAATCGACGGATATCCCATGACCGTAAGAGGAGAAGGACTGAAGGCCATAGGAGTCACCACGTTCAGTGCTTTTATCGGAGGAATTACGGGAGGACTGGCGCTTTTATTCATAGCTCCGCCTCTTGCACAAATCGCCATTAAATTCGGACCTGTGGAACTGTTTTTGACCACCATGATGGGTATAGTTATCATAGTGGGTTTATCAAAGGAAAACATGCTTAAGGGACTTGCCAGTGCATCCCTCGGACTACTGTGTTCAGTAGTGGGATATGATGGAATCACTGGGAAAAGCAGATTTAATTTCGGAATACATGAGATATACGACGAACTTCCTCTGTTGCCTGTGGTATTGGGACTTTTCGCTGTATCTCAAGTTTTGATAATGGTTTCTGAAGATCAGGAATCAATAGCCATAGACAATTCAAGTATGAAGGGAAGTCCATTCCTGTCGGCAAAGGATCACCTACATATTTTAGGCACAAATATAAGATCGGCAATAATAGGGACTCTTGTAGGAATTATTCCGGCTGCAGGCACAACGGTAGCGGCAGGTATAAGCTATAATCTTACGAAGAAATTGGATCCAAATCCTGAAACCTTCGGCAAAGGAAATGAAAGAGGGCTTGCTTGCGTATCAGCTGCAAACAACGGAGTAGTAGGCGGTTCTTTAGTACCGTTGTTGACTTTGGGAATACCTGGTAACGGGACATCAGCTCTGTTTTTGGGTGGGCTTTTAATTCACGGACTTGCTCCCGGATTACAACTATTCACTACAAGTGGGGATGTAGCTTACGGATTGATCTTCGGTTTATTGCTCTCAAATATCTTCATCTTGATAATAGGACTTTTCGGAGCACCTTTATATGCGAGAGTAACCATTATTCCAAAGAGCGTTTTAATACCTGTAGTGGGGGCTTTCTGCGTACTGGGGGCTTTTACTTACAGAAATTTGATATTTGATATATATCTGATATTATTCTTCGGTTTTATCGGATTCTACATGATAAAGGGGAATTTCTCCATGGCACCTTTCGTACTGGCTTTTGTACTGGGTAAGACTTCGGAGATAAACCTTAGAAGAGCACTTGCATTATATGGTGCGGATATGTGGACTGCATTGTTAAAACCCATACCGCTGTTATTGTTAACTGTAAATATAGTATTTCTTGTATCGCCTTTCTGGGGAGATATCAAGAAGATATTTAAAAAATCTTAAGCACAAGCAGATTGTTTCATTTTTGTTTTAAAGGAGAGTAGTTATGAATAAAATGACTAAAAAAGAAAGAATTTTGGCGGCTATCAACAAAGAAGAAATCGATAGAATACCCTTCAGTATTTGGTTTCATATGCCTGAAGTGGATCAGGACGCAGTAGCTCTTGCGGAAAAAACCATAGAATATGCACATTTATATGACTTAGATTTTATCAAGATGATGCCCTATGGAAATTATGGAGCACATGATTTCGGACTTAGCTGTACTTTTTATTGCACGGAAACACAACCTGTGTTTGAAAGAAAATTTGCAATCAACAGTGTTGAAGAATGGAATGAATTGGAAGCTGTTCCCGGATATTTCGGAGAACACGGCAAACAACTTCAATTTGCAAAGGAACTTCAAAAACAACTAAAGGGCGAAGAAATACCCTATGTTCAAACTATTTTCAGCCCCTTGACAACAGCTAAAAAGCTTGCCGGAATGAGAATTTTCGACGATTTGAGATCAAATCCGGAATATGTTCATCATGCTCTTGAAGAAATAACAAAGACAACTATTGAATTTGTAAATTTAAATAAAAAATATGGAGTTGCAGGATTTTTCTTTGCATCACAATGCTCTTCAACTGATTTCATGACGGAAGAGGAATACAAGGAATTCGGCACTAAGTACGATCTTCAAGTATTGGAAGCTTGCAACGAAGGCACATACTTCAACATAGTTCATATCCATGGTGACAACACGATGTTTAAATTGCTTGCAGATTATCCTGTTCAATGTGTCAACTGGCACGACAGATGGACTGTACCTTCAATGAAGGAAGCAAGAGAAATCACCGACAAATGCCTGCTTGGCGGAATCAATGAAAAATGGCTCACAACTGCAGAAGCTCACGAAGTAAAAGAACATTTGAGAGAAGTTGTGGGAGAAGCCGGACCTAAGGGCATGATGTTGACTCCGGGATGTGTAGCACATCTCGAAACACCAAAAGTTAATTTTTATGCGGCCAGAACAGCAGTAGAAGGACTTTTTGAAGAATTCGATAAATAAAGTATTAAAAGCTCCCTTCGAATTTTGGAGGGAGCTTTATTGTATTTAAAATATATACAAAACATTCCTCCGATGGTCCAAGTCGAAGTGAATTTTATAGGAGTTGAGTATATGGACAGTGACGGGTATCTGCAGGTGATAATATTGTTCCTACTTCTTATCGGAGCATCTTATTGCG
>CAYFRD010000037.1:0-15295 GCA_964345555.1 uncultured Peptoniphilus sp.
TTTAATAACATTTCTCCTTTTATATAAAGTTTCTCCATATTCCTTTAAAAATATTTTCCACATCTTACTAAATTTTGACTCTCTATTGCTGAAAAAAATTCTTTTAATAATTCTATAAAATAAATTAAATATTTCGGTTTATATCTGCTTTTATTCGTGATAATTGAAACATCTTGATAGATTGAACTGCCCTGATAAATAACAGGAAATATATTAAGATCGTCAGGAATTTCATTTTCTCTTTGTTTAAGACAGAGTTGAGTACTAAAAAATGCAGCTATACCTAAAAAACCAATGCTTGTTATAACTTGCATGTAAGAGCCTTTCATATAGATATTAGGAGTTATATTCTTATCCAAAAAACATTTAGATATTTGACGCCCAAGTCTATTCTCATAAATCAAAAAGGGAAGTTCAGAAAACTCACTTAAATCTACTCCTTTCATAAATTTATCCGTTTTTGATAAAATATTTTTCCCATAATAATCAACTAATAATTTACTTGAAACGCAAAAAAAGATTTGATCTTTCATTACATTTTCTTTTTCCAATTTACTGTCAATTTTATTGGAAGCTATTAAAGCTAAGTCCAAATTTCCTGATTTGATAAGAGGCTCCAAAGTTTTTGAAACTCCGTCAATCAATTCAATGTTTACATTTGGAAATCTTCTGTAGAAATCATTTAAAATATTTGGTAGCGTAGCATTCATCCTAAGAGAGCTGGCTCCAAAAGAAAAAGTTCCGAAATTTGAATTATTTATATCCAACAGTTTCTTTTTAAAATCCTCTTCTTCAAATAAAATATGTACTGAAAATTCTAACATAGCCTTACCTGCAGGAGTTAGTTCCAAAGAAGGCTTTCGATAAAATAGCTTTACCTGTAATTCCTCCTCTAATTTAAAAATTCTATTGCTAAGAGTTTGTTGTGATATAAATAGACGATTTGCGGTCTTGGTCATATTTAAATCCCTTGTCAATTCGTAAAAATAAAAGATAGTCTTTGAATCCATAAACACCTCTACAAAAAATATTTGTTGATATAACATATTTTATCTGTTTGCCATACTAATATATAAAGTATAAGCTTAAACTCAATAGAACACAATTGTTTTAAGGAGGAAAGTATGTCAGTAGGAAAAAGAATATATACAAAGAGAAATTTACCCAGTAAAAATCTTATAGAAGAATTTAAAAATATACCGGCATCAAACATAGGAGATGTAATGCAAAGAAATTGTGCAATGAATCCTAGGATTAAACTTCTGTCAAGTCCTAAAACGCAAATTATGGCAGGACCAGCCTTTACAGTAAAATGTAGAGCAGGAGATAACTTAGTTCTTCATGCTGCATTAAACTTTGCAAAAGAAGGCGATGTTTTAGTAGTTTCAAACGAGGAAGACAATACAAGATCTCTAATAGGAGAGGTTATGATGGCATACCTATACCATCAAAAGAAAGTTGCCGGAATAGTAATTGATGGACCAATAAGAGACATTGATGAAATTGGAAAATGGGATTTCCCTGTTTATGCTACAGGTACTACTCCGGGCGGTCCTTATAAAGAAGGTCCGGGAGAAATTAACGTGCCTATAGCTTGTGGAGGCATACATGTTATGCCTGGTGATATTATTGTTGCAGATCCGGACGGTATAGTAGTGGTTCCACAAAATGACGCAAAAACAATTTTAGAAAATGCGAAAAATTTTAAATCAAAAGATGAAGATAAATTACAAAAGGCAATCGATGGCACAACTAATAGAGATTGGGTTTATGATTTATTAGAAAATAAAGATTTTGAAATTATAGATGATGTATACAAAAACTAGGAGGTGAACTTTTGTATAGAATATTTGTACCACAAAAATTAAAAAAACCGGGAGAAGATATTCTTTTAAAAGCAGGATTTGAAATTGTTCGCTCTAAATCACTGGAAGAAAAAGACCTGATTGAAGGTATTAAAGGATGTGATGCGGCAGCAATAAGAACTGTAAAAGTTACAAAGAATATGCTTGATGCGACTGATAAATTAAAAATTATTGCAAGACATGGTTCAGGCTATGACGGAATAGATATTAAAACAGCCGCAAAAAAGAAAATATGCGTGGTAAATGCACCGGGAGCAAACAGCACATCAGTTGCAGAATTAACAATTTTTTATATTTTATACTGCTCAAGAAATTTTAGCGTTGTAAAAAACAACATGTTAAAAGATTACATGTATGCAAAAATGGCAGTTGAAAAACACGAAATAAGTGGCAAAACTCTGGGTTTAATAGGTACTGGTCACATAGGAAATAAAGTTGCTAAGATTGCAAAGTTTGCTTTTGACATGCAAATAATAGCTTTTGATCCATTTGTTAAAAATGAAAATAAATTAGAATTTGTAAATTATACAGATAGAGAAAAAGTTTTCAAAGAATCGGATTACATATCAATACATGTACCTCTAACAGAGGAAACAAAAAACAGTATATCCGAAAAAGAATTTAAAATGATGAAAAATACAGCTTATTTTATTAATGCATCTCGTGGCGAATTAGTAGATGAAGAAGCTCTCTATAATGCTGTTAAAAATCAAGAGATAGCAGGCGCTTCTCTTGATACAGTAAAAGTAGAGCCAATAAAAAAAGATAACAAACTCTTAGAACTTGAAAATATTTTAATAGCTCCGCACATCGGCGGTGCAACAGAAGAAGCCTCAAACAGAGCTTCAATAATGTGTGCAGAACAAATAAGAGATTACTTAAATGGGAAAAAACCGGAACATATTATACCGGAAATCAGGGATTTATTTTAGGAGGTGCAAAATGAATATCGGTATAGGAATAATAGCATTTGCAGTTTATTTAACAGCTATAATTATTTGGATGGTACCATTGAAGAGAAATATAGCAGAATCAATGGGCGTAGGATTATTGTTAGTAGCTTTATTCAATGGTGGAGGAATATTAGGATATATTAATACTGTAGTACAAAGCATACTATCAGCCTCTAAAGAGAGTTCTTTTCTTGCTACAATGTTATTTCTTATGATGGCTGTAATAATGACAAGATCTGGAGTAATAAGCAGATTAATTGAACTCCTTAATTCATTAATTGGAAGAGTTAAAGGTGGAGCTGCATATGTTTCCACAGTCGCAAGCTTCTTATTTGGTTTAGTATCCGGGAATGCGATTGCAAATTCATCGACAGTTGGTTCAATAACTGTTCCATGGATGAAAAAAAGTGGATGGCCAAAAGAAATTGCTGCAACAATGAATGCGGGTAATGCTGGAGTTGGACAATCAATGCCTTCTAACAGTGCACTTTATATTATGCTTGGATTGGCAGAAGTTTCAGCAGTTATGACGATAGGAGAAGCTTATATAGCTGTGCTGAGCGGAGGAGCTTTAACATTTTTATATAGAATGTTTAGAGTATGGCTGTATACTAAAAAATATGATGTTCAAGCAGTACCTGAAGATCAAATAAAACCTTTAGACCAATCTGTAAGAGACAATTGGACTTCTCTATTAATGCTTATAGGTATAGCAATACCTTTATTTGTAACTATGGGACCTTTTTCTAAATTCTTAACTGATGCAGTGAATTTTGGAAAAGATGCTGTTAAATCAATAAATATTGTACTTTGGGTACCTATTATAGTTAGCATTATTTGTATAATAGTAGGCCGAAAAAATCTGCCTAATAAATTTGACGGCTGGATTAAATTAATTAGAGAATGTCAAAAAAGCTTTGCTACTGTAGGTGGCGTGTTGTTATTTGCTCTTGCAGCAAGTAATGTTTTGACAACTGTGGGATTTGATAAATCTTTAAAAATTGTTTTAGAAACAATAAATGTACCAAATATTGTAATGATAATTTTAACCTGTATAATTGTTGTTTTAGTAGCCGGTCCGCTAAGCGCAGTTGCTACTACGGCGGCAGTAGGACAAGTTGCCTTTTCAGCTTTTACAGGGGCAGGAGTTGCTCCTATGAACGCACTTGTTGCATTTATGATATGCATATCTACAGAAGGAGCATCCCCTCCAAGCTCATCACCAATATTTATTTCAGCAGGATTAGCAGAAGTAGAAGACCCGAAAGTCATGTTTGCTCCATTAATAAGAGATTATGTAATTCCATTAATAATAGTCGCAACATTAGTAGCTATGAGTATATTGCCAATAATAAAATAAGGAGTAAAAATGAAACAATTAGATAAAATATTAGATTCAATAAATTTAGTGACAACTATAGTATTTTTCATCTCTGTTTTAATTATGGTATTAATACAAGGATTTGCTGTTATAACACTTAATGGAGAATTGGCAATAAATATATCAAATTTAATAGCAAAACCTGCAAGCATGGTGGCTGCTGTCTCAGCAATTATTTCAATAGTATTAGCCTATATTAGAGGCGAAATGAAAGCAAGTTAAAAATAGGAGAATATTAAATGTTAGATTTTTTAATAATAAATGGAAGAGTTATAGACCCGGGTAATGATGTAGACGAAATTAAACCTATTGCGATTTATAACGGACAAATTGTTGAATATGAAGAAGAACCTGCAAGATATACTATAGATGCAAAAGGAAAATATATATTACCCGGTCTTATAGATGCACATGCACACATGTTTCCGGAAGGTACAGATGTCGGAATTTATCCTGATATATCATATCTCCCAACAGGAGTAACAAGTGCAATAGATCTTTCTACCGGAATTTCAAACTATAGAATATTTAGATCTTCTATAATTGAGAAAAGTAAAATTACAATTAAAAGTTTTCTTCAAATGAGTTCTGCCGGACTAGCAACAACCAGTTTTCACGAAAATATAAATCCTAAATATTTTAATGAAAAGAAAATAGAATATATTTTAAGAGAAAATAGTGATAATATTTTGGGACTGAAAATTAGACAAAGTGAAGATATTGCCAATGGCTTAGGAATAGAACCTTTAAAGAAAACAATAGAAATTGCAAATAGATTGAAATGCATAGTAGAAGTTCACTGCACCAATATACCGGTCCCATCAGAAGAAATCTTAAAAATTCTTAGACCGGGAGATATCTTTGAACATGTTTACCAAGGTGTAAAAAATACTATAATTGATTCAAATGGGAAATTAATACCTTGTGTCAATGAAGCGAGAAAAAGAGGCATCATTTTTGATTCGGCAGAAGGCAGGAAGCACGGAGATTTTGAAGTAATGCAAAAAGCTATGGATCAAGGTTTTATCGCAGATATTTGCAGCACAGATTTAGTTTTCGACAGTGTATTTAAGAGAAGTATCTTTTCACTTCCAAATCTTATGTCCAGATATATTTGTATGGGTATTCCTTTTAATCAAGTTGTAAAAATGTCCACCTATACTCCTGCAAAACTGATGAAAATGGAAGATAAAATCGGTCAATTATCAATAGGTTCCAATGCTGATATCGCTATATTTGATTGGATAGACTTTAATCAAACTTATTATGACTGGGAAGGTAAAATTTTTAGAGCAAATAAATTACTAAAACCTTTATTAACTATTAAAGATGGGGATTTAGTTTATTGTGCACCTGACTACATTTACGATGAAAAATATAGTTAATAAACATTAGAAATCAATATTAAATTTTGATATCCGCATAAAAATTAAATTCGGTTTTCACAAGACTTTCTGGTAATTAATAAAGGTCCTCTGTCACCGATGGGGAGTCTGGAAATCCAGGCTCCCTTTTTTATACTCTCACTTCATACTATACTAATCTTTCATACAACTTAAAAGAATCCTCGTCCTGAAATGATTGAAATTTGACATACCGAAGGGAACTCTTTTAAGAGTCTTGATCTTGTTGTGAGTTCCTTCTACAAAACCATTACTCCATGGATAATTAAAGCTATTTGTAATCTCTTCATTCATTTCAAGCATAAGAGAGACTTCGTGTTTTTGTGTTTCTGTTAATGTACGAGAAGCTTTCTTAATAAGCTTTTACTTCTTTTAAAGTGTTTGCGGTCTTTTATAGATATGGTGTTTTGCTACCTTTTACGTACATTTTCTAATGCCAATGGACTTGTCGAATTAAATGGTACCGGTCAATATCATATACTCTTAGAAAAAAGTTTGTTTTAATCTCTTTAAATACTTTACTCATATCACTGATAAAAACTTTAACATTCTCTCATTCAGATTGATGAGCTGTAGTAAATGTCTTTGAATTTTTAAAAATTTATAAATTCGATTTTACTTAGGAACGGATGCCTCTACCACATAAGTCTGTTGTTCTTCGGGACGATGAGGGCATCGTCCCCTACATTTTTCATTCTGTAATTACATGAAAAAGGATAAGATTGATCAATCTTATCCTTAAAATATTTAGATTCCATATTATTTATACTTATATAATATCCTTTATACGCAAAGTCTACTACCCTCCTCAAAAATTCCGGATTTTTAAAATATAACTCTAAGGCTAAAGAGTGTTGAAGATCCATGTCTCCACAATTATTAGGAAATGCTGTTACTCCTTCAGTGTCATAATATAAATTACTTGGATTACTTGTCAACGAATGTAAAAAGAATCCATAAGAAATCGGAAACATATTAATTTCAAAAAATCTAATATTCTGTTTTCTACCCAGTTATTCCTTAATATTCTCAATTGAATCTTTAATTCCGAATTTTCAACCCCACTCATTTCATCTAATTTATATGGTCTAAGCCGAGCTGAATTTTTGTTTATCAAAAATTCTTTGAAATCATCTAAAAGTTCTTCATCAGTATAATTTTTATCAAATAACTCATTAGAATCTTTGAAAACTAATAATCTTTGAAACTCACCATTATTTTTTTGATTTCTAAGGAAATAATTATCTTTTTCTAATGCAAATTCTTTGAAATTTTCCTGTACTTATATTGGTATTTCTGATAATATTTTTTCTCGTTCTTTGTAAGGATGTTGCACTTTTTTATTTAATTTCCAATGTAAAACTATCGCCGATTTTTTCTGTATGATATATAAAATTTCCTTGTTGATCTTGCTTTCTTTCTCCAAAAATCGTAGTGTCATAAATATCTTTATACATTTGGAAGGTTATTTCTCCTTTAAATTTATAAAATTCATCTAAAGTAAAATCACTTTTATATTCATGCCAATCGTCATTTTTTGGCACAAATACATACTCGGCGTCCATCATTTTATCCTCTCTGCTTGAGGAATTATCATGTTCAAATACGATTTTTCTTCCTTCTTTATCCTCTCCGATAAATCTATTTTGCTCATAAATATTTTTAGCGGAAGGCTCTACGGTCTCAATTCTCGGTTTAAATAAATTTACCAACATTTTTGATATTGTATATTCTTCCGCTTTCGGAACAGAAAAATCTTCCAAATATACCTTTGTATCCTTTGATAATTCTTTCATAGATATATTCAATTCCACCAGTGCTCTGTCCTCGTCATTGAAAAATTCTGCAAATTCTATTCCAAGTTTTATATCACCTGCCGGTATATATTTATCCAGTTTAAACTCTCTAACATCTGAAATAAGACCGTTTCCGATTTTTTCCTCATTGCTTGAGCTTAAATTGACAAAATATCTCACCCCATTTATATAAATCTTATCGACTATATATATATAATCATTTTTTTCCTGATATCTTATACTGTATTTTTCCGGATAAATAAGATTTAAGTACCCGTATTTTCCGTCTATAGCCACATCCTCTATGACAAAGGACATATGGCTCAATGTCACACTTTCATGAAGATTTACCGTATATTTTTTTATATCTTCCGGAAGATTATTTGCCTTGCTGAGTTCAATTCTTTCATCGGTAAAAAATGTATCCACCAAATTAGCTATTTCAGCCCTTACATTTTCATTAGTTAAAACAATCGAAGAAACTAAAATGATGACAGCTGCTGCAAGACCGGCAAATTTTTTTGCATGATTTTCCCTTTTGGAGACATTAAATTTTTTCTTTATAGATGATATTTTTTCTCGATCCAAGTTTATATCCTCATAATTTGTGGAAATATCGTTTAAAAATTCAAAAATTTCTCTATTTTTCATTTTATCCTCCATTAAATTCTTCAAATAACTTCTTGCGTATGCGTTTTACTCTGCTGTATAAAGAATTTTTACTTACCTTTAGAGCTTCTGATAACTCATCATAGGTAAGTCCCTCTAAAAATAATAATGTAAACAATTCTCTATCTTCTTTTGAAAGATAGCTAAAAATTTCCTTTACTAAAAGTTTAGTAAATTCCTCTTCCGAATAACCCTGAATTTCTTCAACAAGCTCCAAACAATTGTGCTTCACTTCTTTTCTCAAAGCATCTATCGCCTTATATCTTGCCACTGATGCACACCAGTTTTTAAAGGTTGACCTATGGGGATCAAAAGAGCCGATGTTTTCCCAGACAGCAAAAATTGCATCATTTAACGCTTCTTCCTGAAGATATGGAAAATCTGATAAAATTCTCGAGATTACACTGTTTAAAATGCCGCTGTAGTTTTCAATAAGAAAACCTAAAGCTTCTTTGTTTTTTATCTTTAGCATCTTTATTAATTTTTTCTCATCCATTTTTATCTCCTTTCACCCATTATATTCGTATAGAAAATAAAAATCTGTCAAACTTTTTAATCAAAAAAAGTTGTGTTCTAAAGCAGACCACAACTTCTTTAAAATTTTAATATAATCTTTTTCTTATGAATTCTCATATTCATCTTCTGAGGATTCTTCAATCTTTTTCCCTTCTTCTTGGGATTTATTTAATTTATCTTCTCTTTTCTTTTCTTTGAGATCTTTTAAAACCTCCAAAACGCAGCATAATTTCATACAAATCCCTCCTTTTACTCCATATATACTCAATGCACATTTAAAATAATCAAAGGCTTATATTATTATAATTAAAAAACTTGGGGACAAGAGGACTTTATTTTGATATTATCCAATTAAGAGATAATGTGTTGAATTTTTAAAGGAGAATATTATGAAAAAATTTATATCCGATAATGTAAACAAACTCACTCCATCCGGCATAAGAAAGGTCATGGAAAAGGCTCTGGAAATGGAGAGAAATGGCGAAAAAGTCTATCACTTTGAAGTAGGCAGACCTGATTTCGACACACCCAAGTACATAAAGGATGCCTGCATAAAGAGCATTGAAGAGGGAAATGTATTTTACACTTCCAATTTCGGCACCGACGAATTGAGAAATGCAATAGCAGATAAACTTAAAAAAGAAAATAACTTGGACTATGATAAAAGCGAAATACTCATCACGGCAGGTCTTTCGGAGGCGGTCTTTGATATATTGCTTACCATATTGGGCGATGGAGATGAACTTCTTGTTCCAAATCCCGGATGGATAAACTACATCAACGTGCCGGTTCTATTCAATGCAAAACCTGTACCTTATGATCTGTTGGAAAAAAATGATTTTCAAATCGATATTGATGAATTGGAGGAAAAGGTATCAGAAAAAACCAAGGCAATAGTTTTAATTTCGCCCAGCAATCCCACCGGAGGAATTTTAACTCAGCAAACCCTTGAAAAAATCGCAGTCTTTGCAAAAAAACACAACATAATGGTCATATCTGATGAGATATACGAAAGAATAATATACGATGACGCAAAGCATGTGAGCATAGGATCTTTACCGGGTATGAAGGAAAGAACCGTTACCTTAAACGGATTTTCAAAGGCTTACTCCATGACCGGTTGGAGATTGGGCTATATCGCCGCTCCTTCAGACTTCATCAAGGCCTTTAACAAAGTTCACCAACACAACACTTCCTGTGCAACTTCCTTTGTGCAAAAAGCCGGTGCAGTTGCCTTGACGGAGGAAAAAAACGAAGTCAACGATATGGTAAAAGAGTACAAAAGAAGAAGAGACTACTTGGTCCAAAAGGTAAACTCCATTGACGGCTTGAGCGTGAGTAATCCCAAGGGAGCTTTTTATGCCTTTATAAATATCTCAAAGCTGGGCATCACCTGTGAAGAATTCTGCAATAGACTTATTGATGAAGCCAAGGTTGCCTGTGTTCCGGGAACGGTATTTGGTGAAGGTGGCAGGAACTTTGTGCGTATGTCCTATGCCAACAGCTATGAAAATATAGTCAAGGGTCTGGATGAAGTGGAAAAACTTGTTGAAGATATATTGAGTAAATAGGTGAGCCATGGCAAATATTTTAATAACGGAAAAAATGAACGACATCGCTGAAAAAGTTTTACGTGAAGCAGGACATAACGTAATTCTCGGCTGGGAACTGTCGGAAAAGGAGCTCAAAGAAAATTTAAACACTGTAGATGCTATACTGGTGAGAATCATGGATCTGCACGGAGATTTAATAACCCGTAATCCCAATTTGAAAATAATATCAAAACACGGTGTAGGACTTGACAACATAGATTTGGCTTTCGCAAAGACAAATAACATTAAAGTGACTGTGACACCCGGTGCAAACAGTCAAGCCGTAGCGGAACATTCCGTCGCCATGATGATGGCTCTTGCAAAGAATTTTCCGCTCATAACAGACAAGTATAAAGAAATCGGATTTGAATCCAAAAATATAAAAACAGCCATTGAACTAAAGGGCAAAACTGCAGGAATTTTGGGTTATGGAAACATCGGCAGCAGAGTTGCCAAGATATTGAAGTATGGTTTCGATATGAGGGTATTAATCTACGATCCCTACATTGACAACGTGCCTGCGGACATGGAATTAGTCAAATCCAAGGAAGAAGTCTTAAAAAACAGCGACTTTATCACAATTCACTTAATGCTTACGGAGGATACATTACACTTGATCAGCGAAAAAGAATTTAATATGATGAAAGACAGCGCCATTTTAATAAACTGTGCAAGAGGACCTCACATAGATGAAGCCGCATTGATAAAGGCGCTACAGGATAAAAAAATAGCCGGTGCAGGTCTTGATGTGACTGAAATTGAGCCCTGTTCTCCTGACAATCCGCTCTTTCACATGGACAATGTAATCCTCACTCCACATTATGCTCCAACCACTGTGGAGGCTGCATACAATGTAGCAAAGATGGCTGCGGACAACTTGGTAAACTTCTTTAAAAATAATTAATTCAGATTTTTATATTTTTAGAAAATATGATAGTATATTTGTGTATTTTAATATTGTTATAAATTTTTTGATATACAAATAAGGAGGTTTACTTGAAAAAAGTAAAGAATTTTATAATACTGTTGCTGATTATTTTATTTTTAGTGACAGCAGGATTTTTTATGGGAAAGAAAAGAGGAGAGAAACAGGCGACGCCCGAAATAACTTCATCTCTGATAGAAAACAGATTGGAAAAATCAAGGGAACTGATTTCCACAAAGTACCACTACACCAATATGGGTTCCTTTGAAAATCAAGCTCAGTACTACGGATTTGACATTCCCTTCACCACCAAAGGCTTCATAATATCCTATGACGGAATCATCAGTGCAGGTATGGATATGGAAGAGGTGCAAGTTAATCTCGAAGGCAATACCATCAAAATCAAGCTTGGTAAAGCTAAGATAATCTCTCACGAGATAGATGAAGATTCCATAAAGGTATTTGATGAGAAAAATTCCATCTTCAATCCAATAAAAGTTGAAGATTATTCGAATTTCTCAAAGGATCAAAAGGAAAAAGTGAAACAAAATGCCATAGAAAAAGGTTTACTAACTCTTGCAGAAGAAGAAACACAAAAAGCGATTCGTGAAATCCTTACATTGGATCCGCAAATCGCAGAGAAATACGTTATTGAATTTCAATAAACAATACTCCCCGGCATAGCCGGGGTTTTTCTCATGAGAGTCAAAGAACTATTGTTATAATCCAATTTTTAAGAGTACCTTCATTCTGACACTTGCAAACTTTAGCTGCTCCTTAAAATGAATTCAATATCGAAATAACCGGCAGATGTCCATATCTGCCCCTACTTATAATAAATGAAATGAAAAAATTGTAGAGAACTATGCTCTCATCGTCCCGGATGAATACCAATGGCATAAGGACTATATGAGATAGGAAGTCTGATGAAAAAAGTTGTTTTTTCATCATCTGATTCCACCCATACTTCTCCTCCGTGAAGAGATATTATCTCCTTGGTCAGCGACAATCCTATACCGAAATTACCGCCCTTTCCTTTAAAAAATCGATCAAATATATGGGGCAAGTCATTGGTTTCTATGGACTCTCCATCGTTGCTTATGGAAATGATCATGTTCTCTGAATTTTCTTTGTAGTAGTTAATGTCGACTTTTGTTTGCGCATATCGCACGGCATTGGAAAGTATGTTGAGCAGTGCATGAGATAGCTTGCTTTCGTCGGCATACAGAATCAGCGGATAGGAAAAATCGCAATTTATTTCAAGGTTCTTCTTTAAAGCCAATTTTTCCACGCTGCCGATACAACTGTCTATCATCTCTCTTATATCCATCATCTCCGCATCTATGGTTTCTGTTCCCGTTTCTATTCTTGACAGCGTGAGTATGTCGTCTACGAGGGATTTCATTTTTCTGCTTTCACTCAAAATAATTCCGGCACTTTCAATATTATTTTCTCCGATATTTTTTTGAATGCCTTCAGCATAACCTTGAATACTCATAAGAGGAGTACGGAGCTCATGGGAAGCATTTTGGAAAAATATACGCCTACTGCTTTCCGCTTCATCAAGACGTTTTGATATAGAGTAAATGGTATCGAGCATTTCGTCAAATTCTTCATATCCCAAGGGAGTTATGTTGATGTCCTCTCTTTTGCCTAATTGTTCTATATAGGATTTAAGTTTTGTCAGAGAAAAATCAATTTTACAGGAGCTGTTAAAGGAAATTAATATTCCAGGAATTGCCACTCCGATCATGGATAAAGCAAGTACAATGTAGAGCAATTTATGCAACATCTCAATTGGAGTGATATCCACAAAGACAATTGCGTAATAGATTCCGCTTCCTGCACGGCTTTTCAAAAATTCCGAAGAAGATATATCAAAGGATTTAATTTTACAAAAATATCCTCTTCCATATTTTTTTAGACTCACTGTCGTATTGTCTTTCATTAAATTTTCATTCTCGACAAAATAATTGACGATCTGTTTTTCTCGCGTTTCTTTTTCTTCTGCATAGTAGAAGCTGTCGCTTATTACATGTCCCTTTCTATCCATGATTATGTGATTGATTGGAAAAATAAATGAATCATCATTTAAAACACCGGTGCTGAAGATCTCCTCATCGGAGTAATATTGCTCAATGTATTTGAATTCATCGGCGATGGATTTCGACGTGATTTGCTTTACATATACCTGCATGACAAAATTCACGGTGAAATACAGTACGATAAATGCAAAGGTTAGAAGAATAATGGGCTGCAAAAAAATCTGTGATTTTAATGAGGTTTTTTTCATAGATATCCTTTCAAGTCTGTCGCTATCTTAAAGCCATATCCCCAAACTGTTTCAATGAAAACATCGCTTTTCGCCTCAGATAATTTTTTTCTGAGTCTTTTCACAGCATCATCCACAGCTCTGGTTTCAACATCACTTTCATAACCCCATACCGTATCCAAAAGCTCTCCCCTGGATACTCCGAACCCCGCCTTTCCGCATAGGCAAACCATGATCCCGAATTCTATGCCCGTCAATCTCAGTTCTTCCTTTTTGCAGGTCACAGTTCGCAGTTTAGGAAAGATTTCAATATCTCCTATTGTCAAATTATCCGGACTTTTAAATTCTCTTTCGAAAATATTTTTTATGCGCAGAGTCAGCTTGACAGGTGAAAAGGGTTTTGTAAAGTAATCATCGCATCCGGATACAAATCCCGTGATGTAGTCGGCATCTCCATCTCTGGCAGTAAGCAATATAATGGGTATATCGCTCATTTTTCGTATGCTTGAGCAAACTGTGTAGCCATCTTTTTTGGGCATACAAACATCCAGTATTACCAAGTCCGCTCTCTCATTTTTAAAATCTTCCAATAGCGATTCCCCATCGGAAAAAGCCTTGACACGGTATCCTTCCTCCGTCAAAAATGAGCTCAACAATTTCAAAATATTTTCTTCATCATCTGCTATGTATATGAGTTTATCCATAATATTCCTTTCAATTCATCGACAAATTTTTATTATTGTAGCATATATTTATCCAATTCCAAAAAGTATAATCGAAATCAAATTCAACAATAGAGCTGCCTCTTAACCGGACAGCTCCATTTGTAAATTATTATATAGGTTTTATTGACATTTATCTAAAAATTTATCGCTGTGAGATGTTATTCCTGATATTTAAATAATTATTTAACTTGACAATCTGTCAACACAATTAATTCATCAGCCAACAGGTTTAAAGATGTTCCATTGTCTTCAAAGATCTTTTCAATAACTTTGTAGGCTTCATCAAACTCTGCATCTAAATATTCAGTAGCTTCCATAAATTTTTCATATTTTTCTTCAATTTGTGACTCGTATTGTTTGATTTCATCTAAATCCGACAATAGAATTTCCTTTTCTTCCTTGGTGAGCACTTTACTTCCCTTAATCAGTTCCTCTTCCGTCTTTTCTAAATCTTCATCAGTGAATTCAGATTCGTCGAATTTATCCCAAATATCGCTGTTTTCTGCAATTATGCTGTCAATTTTTTCATATAGAGTTTCTGTTCCCGCCATTATTTCTTCGTATTTTTTGTCTACTTCATCAAGCAATGCATCTATTTGATCAAAATATGCCTTTGCTTCATCATTTGCTTTAATTAACTCAGCTTTTTGTTCAGTGCTTAACTTTGTGGAAGAATTAATCTTTTCAGCATCCAATCTGTCATATAACATAACATCCAGTTCAACGGCATCATGTTCTGAGCAAACTGCAGAATTACTTGCAGTACATACTTCCGCCTTAACTATATTGCCGCTGAATGTTCCTGTCATCATAGCCACTAATGCAACCACTGAAACCGCCTTCTTTAAAATAATATTTTTCATAGTATTTACCTCTCTTTTTATAGTCTTTATATCAAAGATATGTAAGATTTCAGACAGTTCGTTCCCGGGTCTGCTGTCTTTCTCACTTATCTTAAATGCAGTATAGCAAAATATAAAAATAGATTCCTACTTACAACGGTATGAAAAATGTGGCAAAATTGTGGCAAAATTCTTTCTTTTTTCAAAGGGTTAATTCTATGAGTATCAATGCTATTAAATTGTTGAGGGCATGAAGCGCCATGCTCAACTCCAATCTGTTTGTCCTGTTGTATACAATCGCAAATACTGGAATGGCAACTCTTTTTTAGACAGTTTTATACCGAACAGAAATAACT
>CAYFRD010000038.1:0-11143 GCA_964345555.1 uncultured Peptoniphilus sp.
TAGTTATTTCTGTTCGGTATAAAACTGTCTAAAAAAGAGTTGCCATTCCACAAGATTTCCAATATAATTATTAGATTTATTATATGTCATATATGAGTATTTATAATGTGATGAATTATTTTCAAATTTTTTAATTGCTCAGTTAAATCAATATTATGTTGACTTAAAAATCAATAGAATTTTGACTTAGATAAGTATTAGAAACATCACTTTGCATAATATCGTAATGGTTATAGTTATATTCTTCGCTAAATGCATATAATTTTATAGGAAACATTATTATTAGCAAAAAACAAGCTATTGATTACAATATTTTTTTCATAAAAGTTCCTCCTTTGAATAAAACTATTGAAATAAACATACTATCAAATTATAAACAACCATCTTTCAAAGAAAGCATAACATACTAAAAGAAAAAACAACGTTTTCTCATATAACATTATCAAATTATACTAATCATTGATAATCCTTTAAGAAAGGATATAACAAATTCATTAACACACTAAATGAAACAAAAGAAATATCATATATTTTTTGATATTTTTGAAATCAACAGCCTACCTGTTCCCTTTAGCCTCGCTTCTTCGCCTTCTTCCAACACAAGAGCGCTCATGGGATTCAGTTTTTTGTCTTCAACTGTTAAATCTCCATCGTAATTAAAGGCTATCAGAGTCTTGGCATCATTTTTTAAATGCAACTCTCCATTTATTTCTTTCGTGATGAGTTCCCCATCTAAATTTTCCTTTAATATAAGATTAAAATCTCTCACTTTGCTGTATGAGCTGACATCGTCGGAACCGTTGAATTCATAAATTTCAAAGGGTTTTACAGTTACATCTTCTCCGGCATTTTTTAATATCAAGTCATAGTCCAAGGGAGTGATAAATCTTCTGTATCCGTCATAGGGACTGAATTTGCTGCTGTCAAGATTACATGTTGCACTGGAAATTCTGTACAGGAAAGTTCTGTCTTTAAAATCTGCTCCTTCAGGGAAAATTATTATTTCGTCAGTTTCTCCCCCTGTCCATTGAGAGGACTTAAAATCTTTTCTTTCTATTATCTTCATAATTTCACCTCAAATTTACATCAATTATAACGCTTTTTTCTTCTTCATTCCATTTTATACTGTAATTTTCCAAGTTTAAAATTGCAACAATACTTCTAAGGGGAAGCATCAGTCTGCCATCTACATTAATTATCTCATCTTCAATTGAAATGCTCTTTCTGTTTTTCTTTATTGTGAAATCATCTATGTTAATATCTATGACAAATTCATTTTTTCTTATGCTTGCATTTCTTGTATCATTATCATAGTCGACTTTATATCCCAAGGCTTCTGATAAAAATCTAAGGGGAATATAGGTCTTGGAGTTGTAAAGAACGGGCTTTACATCTGACTTTCTATCAAGAACCGCACTGCCTACGAACAACTCGTATTTAAAATCGTCTAAATAAATCTTTACAGCATAGGATTTTAATCCCTTCTTCGCCTCTTGAAAATTTACTCCCACAGTTGAATGTTCTCCGATATAAACTCGGCCTTTCGGATATGTATGGATATAATCATTAGCCTGAACCCATTTGCCAATATCGGGTAATTCTTCAATGTCTATCGGTTTTATCGGATTCTTCTCTTTTGTCTTCTGCCATTTTATTTCAATTGTGAAAGATTTATCCTCTATTTTTAAAACAAATTGATCCTTGTTGAACAGCTCGTATTTATCTCCATTGAACTGCGCTGTAGTTTCCATGTCATCTGTGTATTTTTCCAAATCTTCATAGGATATCGCTGTGTCCAACACCTTTGTGAATAAGGGTTCAGCGCCAACGGCATTTCCATCGCCGTCCACTTCAATATTCTTGATCGTCAAGGTGTAAGTGGGTTTAACTCCTACCCTTCCCGACTTGTGTTCTTCAACTCCTGAGAGGATTGCCTCCGGCAAAATATTCTCCGCATTTATCACGCTTCCCCTTGCAGGTTTTATTTTGTATTTAATTTTGAATTCTCCAGCATTTAAATTGGCAGCTATATTGTTTCCGTCAAAGTTTAATACTTTTTCTTCACCTGACTGTGTCAATATTACATCTCCCACTAATTCAAAATTTTCAAAGGAATCCGTGAGTTTGTGAGAATTTTCATATTTTTTAAATTCAATTAAATCATCTATTTGCTTTGTATTTTTAAAAAAACTATATTCGTAAAGTTTATCAGGATTGGAATTGCTGTAAGTGGGATAAATTTCAATTCCCTCTTCTTTAGCAAATTTCTCCTCAAGTCCCAGCAGTTGAGGATACTCAATGTAGTATTCTCCCATATTTGCACTGAAAATCAATATGCCCTTGTATTTGTTATGCTTGTATTGAATATTTCTGCCGATCATATAATCTATGTCCGATCTTTTGAAGTCCTCCGGAGAAAAATTCTTCAAACTGAAAATTTCATATCCCAATTCCTCGCTTATTTTCATATAATCTTGCGGATTTTTTAGTTCAGATGTTTTTGCATCGTTAAATCTACCTCCTAATCTTGAGATTTGGTTCGAAAATATGTATATCTCTTTTTTATCTGCTTCAATAGAATTTAATATGTCGGTAGATAATTTTATGACCTTTTGCAAATTAACTGTGGACTCCCCGTCTTTAATTCCGTATATATCAAGTCTGTTTTCAAAGGCTGATACATCAGTGCATTTATTGTGAGTTAAATTACTGGGCACCAGTATGTTGCTGTAAAAAACCAAAATTATTTCCGTGTTGTAATTTTCGTCTTTAAAAAGAGAACCTGCAAGGGCAACTATCTTTTCCTTATAGTCGGTGAAATTACCGTTGGCGGATCTGTTGTAATCCACCAGAAACAAAGCTTCCCTATCCCTTTTATCAATATTGCCGCTGATATTAATTTCAAAGGTATTGTCTCCTAAATCTTTGACTGTTTTCTCTATGGACGTTGCATAGGATACCTCACTCCCGCATATCATTACAAAAAGAGCAAACAATAAAATAATATATAAACCGGATTTTCTCATAGTCCCCTCCTGTAAATATTTTATAATTTAATTATACTTTAAAAATCAGAGCTTTGAAAGGATATCAGGATACAAAAAAGCAGCTCTGCAATTCAATGAATTGCAAAGCCGCTCAAGAAGAAGATTTACTTTATACCCGTATAGGTAAATCCTTCTATTATCTTTTTTCTTGCAAATAAATATATAACTATAATGGGTATTACCAAAATCGTATTTCCCGCCATTAATATATGCCATTGAATTCCTTCCATTGTCGATTTAAGCATTGTCACTCCGAGGGGAAGTGTTCTCACCACATCCTTAGTCGTCATTACCAGTGGCCAGAAGTAATCATTCCATACTCCTATGAACGAGAACAGACCTATGGTTACCAAGGTTCCCTTGGCTTGCGGAACCATTATCTTGTATAGAATCTTAAATTCCGAAGAATTATCCAATCGTGCAGCTTCAATTATTTCATTTTCTATCTGCATAAATCTCTGCCTTAACAAAAATATTCCGAATGCCGATGTTGCAAAGGGAAGTATCAACGACCAATAGGTGTTCAAAAGACTCCAACCTGACATCATCAAAAACACCGGCAAAAATATAAGTTGGGCGGGTATCATCATAGTTATCAGTATTGAGCCGAACAACACTTTTTTCCCGACAAATTCATGCCTTGCAAAAACATATGCGGCAGGTATTATGGTGAGCATTTGAAGTACCACCACAGCAAATGTCACAATTACCGAGCTCATCGTGTACTTTAAAAAAGGTCCTGAATTCCAAGCTTCCACATAATTTTCACCATGCCACTGTCCAGGAATAAGTGTAGGAGGAATACTCAATGTTTCGGATAAAGATTTAAAAGATGTCAATATCATCCATAGAAATGGAAAGATAAAAATCATTGCAATTATTATCAAAACTATATTTCTTATGGACACCCTTAAAATATTTTTCTCTTTCATTTCCGCCTCCTATCTGTAAAATACTCGTTTTGACATGAGTTTAAAATATATGAAAGTAAATATTGAAATCACTATCAACAGTATTATTCCTGCTGCCGACGCTTGACCTATTTTAAAGAATTTAAATCCGTACTCATAGATATAGTAAACTATAGTGTTGGATGCATTGGCAGGTCCGCCTTGGGTCATTATGGAAATTGTTTCGAAAACTTTGAAGCAAGCTATTACGCTGGTTATTCCCACGAAGAATATGGTGGGCGAAAGCATGGGGAGAGTGATCTTAAACAGTTTTCTGAATGTAGATGCATTGTCCAGTGCTGCAGCTTCGTAAATCTCATCGGGTATACTTTGAAGTCCTGCAATAAATATCAAAGTATAGTACCCCACGGATTTCCAAACCGATACCAAGACAAGTGAATAAATTACTACTCTTGAATCCGTAAGCCATCCGACAGGTTCCATCCCAAGGGCTTCCAATACTTGATTTAACAATCCGTAGTCATAATCCATTATCCACATCCAAAGCATTGACACCGATACCAGAGAAATAATATGGGGCGAAAATATAGCACTTTGAGTGAATTCATAAATTTTGCCCTTCTTATTTATCCATATCGCCACGAACAAAGCTATGGTTATGGTAAAAAATACGGTGCATATTGTATAAATCGTCGTATTTGACAAAGTCTGCAAAAATCTTTGATCTTTGATCAAAAGCTTGAAATTATCCAGTCCTACAAAATTTTTTTCTGCAGAAATAAAGTTCCAATCTGTAAAAGATAAATAAATCATGTATCCGATTGATACCATGTAAAACACTACAAAAATCAGCATTGCCGGAAGTATCATCAGGTATGGAAAGAGTTTTTTACGCATCTTTAGAGATCTCCCTTTCCAAGTTCAGTAATTTGAAATCATTTCTTTGTTCTATGAGATCTCCATCTTTGTCAAAAAACTTTATGTGATTTTTTGCTATTTTTAAATAAACTTCCTTGTAATTAAGTTGATTTTTGTCGAAAGATTTCACCTGGAATTCTCCGAAATCATTTTTAACTGTGTAAATAATTTCCGAACCCAGCACTTCCGTTCATGTATTGCTTGACTTTTTGACTAAATTGTCCCTATAATCAGGTTCTATTTTATTTAATACCGCATCCTCAGGTCTAAACCCTATATAAGCTACTTCTCTTTCCATATAATCTTGATATTCTCCCAAATTATCTCTGGGAATTATATTCATAGGCGGTGCACCGATGAATTGAGCACTGAATATATTTTTAGGTGCATTGTAAATGCTTCCGGGGCTTCCCATCTGCATTATTTTACCGTTGTTCAATATTATGATTTCCGTTGCCATGCTCATGGCTTCCACCTGATCATGTGTCACATATACAAAAGTAGTTTTTAATTTTTCATGGAGTTTTTTTAATTCCACCCTCATTTGAACTCTTAGTTTTGCATCAAGGTTGGATAACGGTTCATCCATTAAAAACACATCAGGTTTTTTGACCATGGCTCTTGCCAAAGCAACTCTCTGTCTTTGTCCGCCTGAAAGTTGTCCGGGCTTTCTATCTAAGTATTCGGACAGAGAAACAGTTTCCGTGATCTCCTCTATAAGCTTATCTCTTTCAGATTTTGGAACTTTATTGTTTTCCAATCCGAATTCAATGTTTTCTCTTACGGTCATAGTGGGATAAAGAGCGTAGTTTTGAAATACCATCGCTATTCCTCTTCTACCCGCCTCTACATTATTTACGAGTTTTTCACCTATATAGATGTTTCCCTTAGTCTGTTTTTCAAGTCCTGCTATCATCCTCAAGGTTGTGGATTTTCCACAACCCGAAGGACCGAGCAACATGGTAAAAGAACCGTCTTTAATAGTTAAGTTCATATTTTCTATAGCGTAATCTTTACTGTCATACTTTTTTGAGATATTCTCCAGTTTAATTCCAGCCATTTATTCCACCTTTTATTCCATCGCCTCTGCCTGAGCTTGCAAGTCATCAAAGGCTTTCTTAACATCTTTGTTTTCTGTAGTTGTAACCGTCACCGTTTCTCCCAATAGCTTTATAACTTCAGGCCAGTTTTGTGATACAGGTGTTTCTATAGCATATTCAAGTTGATCTACCGCAACTTTGTATTGAGGTGTTTCAGCATACAGATTTTTCAGCGTATCAGTTTCAAGCGCTGAATATCTCGCCGGAAGATATCCAGTATATGAACTTGAAAATGCAGTTTGCTCAGTGTCAGTAATCCAGCTTATAAACTTCCATGCAGCTTCTTGTTTTGCCTGATCATGCCCGCTTGTCATAACTATGTCACATCCGCCGGTGGGAACCGCATACTCTCCATTGGGGTTTTTCGGTATAAAGGAAACATCAAGTTCAAATCCGTTTTCTTCTGCAAGAGGCAAGAAATAACTTAAATCTGCAGTTGAAGTAAACATAAAGCATGCCATTTGATTTATATAATCATGTTTTGTCGTTTCACTTCCCTGTTCTCCAACGGATACTTTCATGAGATTTTCGTTATACATTTTTTGTAAAAATTCCGCAGCTTCAATAGCAGCCGGATCGTTAACTGTGGGCTTGCCATCTTTGTACAATTGTCCTCCGCCCGATGCTGTAAATGCTTGATAGATCCATATGTAAATAAAATAGGACAATCCGTAAACATCCTTGGATTCATCTCTTAGCACTCTGCAGTACTCTTCCATTTCATTCCAGTCTCTCGGCCCTGCCGGATCAAGACCTGCAGCTTCAAGCATTGTCTTGTTTTTATAAAGTATAGGTGTTGAACGATAGAAGGGAAGTCCATAAAGTTTACCGTCCACATATCCTTCCATCATAAGCCCTTTATTGAAATCCTCAAGGTTTGTTTCTTCTGTGACCATGGGAGTCAACTCTTGCAATAATCCGCCATTGGCAAAGCTATAAATCGTATCAATTACACAGTCAAAAACTTCAGGTGCTTCACCTGCTGCATAGGCTGCTTGAGTTTTAGCGTTAAGTTCATCATATGTTCCTTGATATTCCGCATGTACTACAATTTCATCTTGAGAATTATTGAATTCTTCAACTAATTTTTCTTTGGATTCTCCAATTTTATCTTTCCAAGCATACCAGTAGTTAATATGTATCTTTCCATCGTCTTGCGTCGTATTTGAAGCAGTATTTGCCGCGTTCCCTTCAGAGTTTGTTTTATTCGTTCCTCCTGCGCTGTTTCCTCCTCCGCATGCCGTTAAATTAAACATCATTACAATTGCGAGCAATAAACCGGTAATTCTTTTCATATTTCCTCCTTAATTTTATGTATGAATTAACTACGCAGTAAATTATATTTATAATTCATAAACTGAGTATAATGAGGATGTCTTTTTTCAGTAAACTTTTGATTCCGTCAAATATGTGAATATATATCCAAAATCATAGTATATCCGGCATTTATCATTTATCTTTGTATTTTTTTGGAATATTATTTGTAAGTTTTATATATTTTAATACCTTGTGTTTTTGTGATATAATTTAAAAATAATGAGAAAGAGGTGGCACATGTCTTTTCCCAGATTGATAATTACATTACTGGCAATATTTGCCATAATAATTTTGTATTTTGCAATTTTATTTACTTTGATCAAGAAAAATATAAATAAGTTGTACAAACTGTTTAAAGAAAATAATGCTTTTTCCTATCAAAATGCGCTTAACAGACAAGACTTAAATGCAAAGGCACAAGGTTTTATGGAAAGAGCCATGATGAAGAGAAATTATTCCGCCGACGCCTTTGAATTTTTGTTTAAAAGCAATATTATAAAGGGAACTAATGATAGATTTTATTTTGATATGAAAAGTTTAAAATCTGCAAAGAACAATGCGAATTTTTTGATGGAATATATGTTAAAAGATTTGCCGTAATTTTTAAGCAAAAAAATAAGGAGTGAAATCACTCCTTATTTTATTTTTGCACCTTCATCTACGATTCTTAATTCTTCAATTCTCCATTGATCATTTGTTTTTATGGTTTTTAATTTTTCTAAAAGTTCAGGGTTTTCTCCGTTGCTTATTACTATTAGGCTTGGTCCCGCTCCTGATATAAACAATACTGCGCCTGCCGAATTTGCCGCCTCTTTTAATACATCATAGTCTCTTATCAAATTTTTTCTGTAAGGTTCATGCAACCTATCCTTTGCAGATCCCTTCAGCAAATTAAAATCTCCCGTTCTCAGTGCTTGTGAGATTAAATTTGCCCTTGATATATTAAACACCGCATTTGCCAAAGGTATTTCTTTTGGAACCGCTTCTCTTGCAGCTTTTGTTTTGAGTTCAAAATCCGGTATCAATAAATATATTGCAAATTTTTCATCTACCTGTGTCTTGTAATAATATATTTCTCTACCTTCTAAAAAAGCGCATATATGTCCACCCAACAGAGCCGGCGCTACATTGTCCGGATGTCCTTCGATTTCCGTGGCATATTTTAAAAGTTCGTCCTTGTCTAAGTGTAATCCGCTGTTTTCATTTGCAAATATCAAGCTGGATACTATGCACGCTGCAGAACTCCCCAATCCTCTTGACATTGGTATATTTCCTGTGACTTTTATTTCCAACTCGGGTGTTTTTAATTTGTTTTTTTTATAAAAATAATCCACGGATTCATACATAAGTGATTTTTTAGTTTCAAATTTTGTCTTGTCAGTAATTATAAATTCAAAATCATTGTATAAATTAAGCGCAATCCCCATGCAATCATATCCCGGCCCTAAATTTGCGCTGGTGGCAGGCACTCTAACTATCAAAACAATATCTCCTTTATTAATTCCTTAATTCCATTCTTTTCAATTTCTCTTTCTTGTGTAACTTTTTTCCTCAACAGATTTTTAAAGTTATCGTCGGCTTGTATTCCGGTTTTTTCCTCCACTGCATCTATTGCGGAAATTTCATCTTCATAATCGATAGACAGAGCCTTTGCAATGGATGCTGCAAATTTGAAAGGTGAAGCGGTGGCTGCGGCAATGACCTTGCCTCCGTTTTTCTTTATGTGCTCTTCGGCGGCTTTTGTCGCAATGGCGGAGTGAGTGTCCACCAAGTATCCGAATTTTTCATATACTGCAAATATCTCCTCCAATGTTTCTTCGTCGTCGTAGCAATATCCGTATATTCCCTTTATTTTATTTTTATCAACTACATACTTTCCTTCTGATTTTAAATCCTGCATCAAATCATTTATATACTCAGTATCCTGATTCAATTCATAATATAAAAATCTCTCTAAATTAGATGATATGAGTATGTCCATTGAGGGCGAGTTGGTTGTGTAGAATTGTCTGTTTATATCGTAAAGACCCGTATTGATAAAATCGGTCAGGATGCTGTTTTTGTTGGAACCGCAAATTAAATCTCCAATGGGCAGTCCCATTTTCTTGGCAAGATATGCAGCGAGTATGTTTCCGAAGTTGCCCGTCGGCACAGATACGGATATCTTTTCTCCCTTTTCTATCTCTTTCTTCTTAACTAATTCATAATAGGAATAAAAATAATATACGATTTGAGGAACAAGTCTGCCTATGTTGATGGAATTGGCTGAAGATAGGAGATAATCTTTTTTCTCCAGGTATTTTTTAAATTCCCCGTCATTGAATATTTCCTTGAGAGAAGATTGCGCATCGTCGAAATTTCCCTTTACGGCTACAGCGTGAGTGTTTTTACCGTCTATTGTGACCATTTGTTTCCTTTGTATTT
The DNA here is from genome assembly GCA_964345555.1 of uncultured Peptoniphilus sp. Classification (GTDB taxonomy): domain Bacteria; phylum Bacillota; class Clostridia; order Tissierellales; family Peptoniphilaceae; genus Peptoniphilus_E. The sequence continues at coordinate 9,718 of CAYFRD010000038.1, forward strand.
CGCTTATTCCCTTTGTGGGATAGAATACTATGATCTGTGAGTTTTCTATGTCTTTAAATCCATATAGCGCGGCAGAACCTGTATCACCTGATGTGGCTGTAAGTATGAGGATTTTTTTGTCAATATTTTGTTTTTTTAAAGACAATGACACGAGTCTTGGAAGCAAACTCATGGCAAAATCTTTAAAGGCATAAGTTTGTCCGTGGAAAAGCTCCATAACATAAGTGTTCTCTAATTTTTTTATCGGCAGTATTTCAGGTTCAAAGGTCTTATAAGCTTGGTCAATTTCGTAAAATAAACTCTCTCTATCCATGTCGTCAAAAATGGAAGATATGATCTTTTTTGCATAATCAACGTATCCAAATAAATCTATTTCCTCTTGAGTTATATCAATTTGTCCAAGCTTTTCAGGTACGTATAATCCTCCGTCATCGGCAAGACCCTTTAAAATTGCTTCATAACTCGAATTAATGCTCGAGTTCCCTCTTGTGCTTAAAAATTTCATAATTTCACCTATATTCTAATTTGACCCTTTCCTAAAATAACGTATTTTTCGCTTGTGAGTTCTTCCAGTCCCACAGGACCTCTGGCATGCAATTTTTGTGTGGATATGCCTATTTCCGCTCCCTTGCCGAAGGCTCCACCGTCAGTAAATCTTGAACTTGCATTTACATATACGCAGGCGGAATCCACTTCATTTAAAAATCTCATAGCATTTTCATAGTTTTCCGTGACTATCATATCGGAGTGGTGTGTGGAATATTTGTAGATGTGCTCTATGGCTTCGTCCAATCCGCTCACTAATTTCATACTCATCTTGTAGTCGAGATATTCCCTTGCGTACTCCTCTTCGGTGGCAGGTTTTACATTTTTCAGTTTTTCCTGTGTTTTTTCACAACCGAATACTTCTATATTATATTCATCTATTATCGCTTGCAGTCCGGTGTAAAAATCATCCTTTACCGCCTCACTTACAAGTAAGCTTTCCAATGCATTGCACACGCCAACTCTGGTAGTCTTTGCATTTTTCAAAATATTAAGAGCCATGTCGGTTTTTGCACTGTCATCCACATATAGATGGCAGTTGCCCACTCCCGTTTCAAGCACAGGCACCGAGGCGTTTTCCAGCACGGAATTTATAAGTCCTGCCGACCCTCTTGGGATTAACAGGTCAATATACCCTTTAAGTTTCATCAGTCCCACTGAGGACTCTCTGCTTGTATCGTCGATAAAACTTATTATATTTGCATCATATCCTGAATCTTCTATTGCAGACCTTATGGAGTTTGCTATAGCTTTATTTGAATTTATCGCTTCCTTGCCGCCTCTGAGTATGACGCTGTTGCCCGCCTTGAGGCAAATGCCCGCGGCATCCGCCGTGACATTCGGCCTCGACTCGAAAATAACGGCTATAACGCCTATGGGG
>CAYFRD010000038.1:11153-14992 GCA_964345555.1 uncultured Peptoniphilus sp.
TAATATCAAAGTGTTGGAAGATTTTATTGCAAGTATAGAAGCATCCAGCGTCACATTGGGTCTTGATTCGTAGATCATGCCTATAACGCCGATGGGCACTTTTCTCTTGCCTATTACAAGTCCGTTTTCCAAGGTGGTGACCTCGGACATTGAGCCTATAGGATCTTTTAAATCCACAACTTTGTCTATGGAGTCTGCCATATCTTGTATTCTCTTTTCATCAAGGTAGAGTCTGTCTAGAAGCCCCTCGCTCATTCCGGATTCTCTGGACTTTTCCATGTCAATCTTGTTAGATTCTATTATTTTATTAATATCCTTTAGCAAAAAGTCCTTGATGTTTTTAAGTATTCTGTTCTTTTCTGCCGTATTTAACTTAGCCAGTTCTCTCCCGGCTATTTTTGAATTTCTTCCTATGTTTTTAAGATTCTTTTGTAAAGATTGTTCCAATATTTTCTCCCCTTACTATTTTCCTAATCACATTAAAATCTTCAGAGTTGGCAACTACTACATCTATGTTTTTTTCCATACACATTTTAGCTGCGTTGATCTTTGTACACATTCCTCCGGTCCCGACTTCAGATGCGGAACCCTTTGCCATCTTCTCCAAATCTTCGTTTATTTCCGTTACCTTTTCTATAAATTTAGCATCGGGATTTTTATTGGGATCATCGCTGTAAAGTCCGTCTATGTCCGATAGCAGTATCAACAAATCCGCATCTATCATCCTTGCGACCACTGCAGACAACGTGTCGTTATCACCAAATTCTATTTCAAAGGTTGATATGGTGTCATTTTCATTGACTACAGGTATTACATTCATTTTTAACAGCTCGTCAAAGGTGTTGATGGCGTTTACTCTCATTATTTCATCAATTTCAATCTGTCTTGTGAGCAAAATTTGACTTGCATAGTAATCGTATACATTGAAAGCTCTATTGTATGTATTCATAAGAGCAACCTGCCCGACAGAAGATGCCGCCTGCTTTCCTACTACATCTCTGGGTCTGGATTTTAGATTGAGTCTTTTGGCACCCGCAGCTATGGAGCCGGAAGAGACCAGCACCACTTCAAGTCCGTGATTTTTTAAATTTGACAACTCCCATGCCAAATCGTCTATTCTCGACAAATTTATAATTCCGTTATCATGTGTGATGGATGATGAACCCACCTTTACAACTACCCTCTTATACTTGCTTAATCCCTTCAAATCTATCACTTCCCAACAAATATTGTTATCATCTTACTATATAGAATATCCTTTTTCAATATTTATAAATTCTAAAAATAAATATTCCTTGAAATTTAATTTAATTCTATTTTGTGCTATAATTAGTCCAACTATATTAAGGAGTTGATAGTAAGATGTATAAAATTTTAACTAAGGACGAAATTGCTCCGGAAACAGTGCAAATGAGCATTCAGGCTCCCAAAATTGCAGCTTCGGCATTGCCGGGTCAATTCGTCATCGTCATTGCGGACAAATATTCAGAAAGAATCCCTCTTACAATTTGTGACTATGATCCAAAAGCTGGAACTGTTGACATAGTTATTAAAATTGCAGGTGATTCCACAAGAAAAATTTGCAATATGCAAGTAGGAGAATATATACATGACTTTGTAGGGCCTCTCGGCAATCCCAGTGAAATGGTCCATGAAGATATCGAAGAGTTAAAAAAACAAAATATTCTATTTGTAGGAGGCGGTGCAGGTATCGCCCCTGTATACTGTCAAATAAAATGGTGCCATGAAAACGGCATAGGTGCAGATGTTTTAATCGGCGCAAGATCTGAAGAACACTTGATTTTAAGAAAAGAACTGGAAGACGTTTCAAGAGATCTATATATATGTACAGATGACGGCTCCGTGGGAAGAAAAGGTGTAGTAACAGATGAAATAGCCGATCTCGTAGAAAACAAAGGAATCAAGTACGACCACATCATAGCAATAGGACCTATGATTATGATGAAATTTGTATGTCAACAAACTGCAAAATACAATATAAAGACCACCGTATCCCTGAACCCCATAATGGTAGACGGCACTGGCATGTGCGGAGCTTGCAGATGTAAAGTTGGTGGAGAAACTAAATTCGCATGCGTTGACGGTCCCGAATTTGACGGACATTTGGTAGACTTTGAATTGGCAATGACAAGACAAAGACAATACAAAGATGCAAAATCAAGAAAATTCTCCCAATTGGATCAAGTCAAACCCGGCACACCCAACGACTTTGTAAAACAACAAGAAGCTCACAAACTTGAAGAAGAATTAAGCGAAGAAAAAACTGAAACAGATAAAAAATCCGACAGATTTGTAAGAGTACCTATAACAAACCAAGAACCCGACGTAAGAATTAACAACTTTGACGAAGTATGTCTAGGATACACTGAAGAAGAAGCCATCAAAGAAGCACAAAGATGCTTAAACTGCAAAAAACCCCTATGCGTTGGCGGATGCCCCGTATCAATAGACATCCCCGGATTTATCAAAGAAATTGCTAACGGAAATATTGAACAAGCCGCAAAAGTCCTTGCACATTACTCAACACTTCCTGCAGTTTGCGGTAGAGTATGTCCTCAAGAAACTCAATGCGAAGAAAGATGTATCTTGGGGAAACGTGGAGAAGCAGTAGCAATCGGCAAACTGGAAAGATTCGCAGCAGACTACGCAAGACGAAACAACATAAATCTGAACAACAAACCCGCATCAAACGGAAAAAAAGTTGCTATCGTAGGAGCAGGACCTTCAGGACTTACCTGTGCAGGAGAACTTGCAAAAATGGGATATGAAGTCACAATCTTTGAAGCACTTCACATATCAGGCGGCGTACTTGTTTATGGAATTCCCGAATTCAGACTTCCCGACGAAGTAGTCAACCATGAAGTTGAAAACATAAAGGAACTGGGAGTAACAATAAACAATGACGTAGTAATCGGTAAAACCGTCACAATAGACAACCTTCTAAAAGAAGGATATGAAGCAGTGTTTATAGGATCAGGTGCAGGACTTCCGAAATTCATGAACATCCCGGGAGAAGAATTCAACGGAGTATTCTCAGCAAATGAATTCCTCACAAGAGTTAACTTGATGAGAGCCTTTGAAGAAGGATATGAAACTCCAATATTCGTCGGCGAAAAAACAGCTGTAGTAGGTGGCGGAAACGTAGCAATGGACGCCGCAAGAGTTGCAAGACGTATGGGCAGCGACGTAACCATACTATACAGAAGAACAGACGCCGAACTACCTGCAAGACGAGAAGAAATCGAACACGCCAAAGAAGAGGGCATCAGATTTGAAATGCTGACCGCTCCCGTCGAACTCATAGCAGATGAAAACGGAAACGTAAAATCCGTTAAATGTGTGAGAAACGAACTGGGCGAACCCGATGCATCAGGACGTAGAAGACCCGTTGAAATAAAAGGATCCGAATTTGAAGAAGAATTTCAAACAGTAATCATGGCACTGGGAACATCCCCCAACCCCTTAATAGCAAAAACAACAGATAACCTCGAAACAGCAAGCTGGGGCGGAATAATAACCGACAACTTCGGAAAAACCTCCAGAGAAGAAATCTACGCAGGCGGAGACGCAGTAACAGGTTCAGCAACAGTAATACTCGCAATGGGTGCAGGCAAGACAGCAGCAGCAAAAATAGACGAGTATTTAAGAAATAAAAACAACTAATCAAATATTAAATTCAAATAGCAGTCTGACTTTATTTTAAGCATACTGCTATTTTTGTAATAAAACAACTTCACAAACAAACACCTCCCGATTATTGGAGGGAGACTGTGAAATAATTTGTGTATGAGTAATCCTCCTCTTAAGGTAAAATATAA
>CAYFRD010000039.1:0-13301 GCA_964345555.1 uncultured Peptoniphilus sp.
CAAACGGAGCACTTGGCGGAGACGTTCAACTTACAGAGTCGGTAGCTATGGGAACTCTTGATGCGGCACTTCCGTCCACATCAGTACTAACAACTTATTCTGAAGATTTCGGAGCACTTGATATGCCCTACTTTTTCATCAATGCAGAATCTGCATTTGCAGCTCTTGATGGAGAAATGGGAGAATATTTCAACGGGAAATTAGCAGAAAATGGAATTAAGAGCTTAGGATATTCTTATAACGGTCCGAGAAGTACAACTACAAATGTTAAACCTATTGAAAAACCGGAAGATTTAAAGGGATTAAAGATGAGAGTTATGGAAAGTCCGATATTTATAGACTTCTATAAAACTCTTGGCGCAAACCCGACACCCATGAGCTTTACAGAACTTTATACAGGACTTCAACAAGGAACAGTTGACGCACAAGAAAATCCGCCATCGCTGATATTTGCAAATAAATTCTATGAAGTTCAAAAATATCTAAGCGTTGATGAACACGTACACAACTTCTTAGTATTTGCAATCAATCAGGCTAAATTTGACTCTTTAACAGATGAACAAAAAACTGTAATAGAAGAAGAAGGTAAAAATTATGTAGATGCTCAAAGAGCAATGGAACTAGAAGATAACGGAGCGGCAATTGAAAAACTTGCAACTGAAGGCGGACTTGAAGTCAATACATTGACAGATGAACAAAAACAAGCATTTAGAGATGCATTACAACCTATGTATGACAAATATCAAGAACAATTCGGAACATTGTTTGAAATGGCTGCAAAATTCAATAACTAATTCAAAACTATAATAAATTAAGGCGGGATTAAGTCCCGTCTTAATAAAATCTTTAAGGAGGTAAAATGAGAAAACTACTTGCAAAATTCGACAAATTCGAAGAAGTACTTCTTGTTTCGAGCTTGGCATTAAGTGTAATACTTGTGTTTCTCCAGGTAATTATGAGATCTTTCTTTAATGCTTCTTTGACTTGGTCTGAAGAGTTATCAAGATATTTGTTCATTTGGCAAACGTGGCTCGGCGTGAGTATAGCTTATAAGTATAATGAACATATCAAAGTAGAATTGATTTATGACCTTTTTAAATCTAAAGTAGCTCATAAAGTTATAAAGTTAGTTGTAGATTTAATTTGGCTTGCTTTTAATGCATACTTAGTGTATTTGGGAGTACAGCTTTTAGGTTCAATGGCTTCAAGAAATGCCCTGTCATCAGGGATGAGACTTCCCCTTGTATATGTATATGCGGCTTTGCCGGTAAGTTCATTTCTAGTAAGCATAAGAATATTTTTTGATTTGATAGATCAATTTAAATCATCTGAGGAAAAGGAGGTATAACATGGAGTCTATAGTATTATTCGGATTGTTTTTTATACTTTTATTAATAAGTATGCCCATAGGTTATGCCATCGGGATAGCAACTCTTATAACCATACTTAAATTCACATCAATGCCTCCTGTAATGATAGCTCAAAATGCCATTGCCGGGGTCGACTCATTTCCTCTCATGGCAATTCCGTTTTTTATGCTTGCAGGAAACTTAATGAGTAGCGGAGGCATAGCAAAGAGGCTTGTAAATTTTTTTGAGAGTTTTATAGGTCATATAACAGGTGGACTAGGAATGGTGACAGTTGTTGTGTGTATGTTCTTTGCAGCTATTTCAGGATCTGCTGTAGCCACTGTATCGGCAGTTGGAGCTTTTATGATCCCTCAAATGGTTGAACACGGATACAGCAAACCTTTCTCAGCTGCACTTACAGCAGCGGCAGGAACGATAGGCGTAATTATACCGCCAAGTGTTCCCTTTGTAATTTACGGAGTAGTCTCGGGAACTTCAATAACAGGTATGTTTACTGCCGGATTTTTACCCGGAATATTGATGGGTGTTGCACTTATGATAGTTTGTTATATAGTTTCTAAAAAGAAGGGTTATAAAGGGAATGATAAAAGGAGCACTTTAAAAGAAATATGGATTTCATTTAAGGATGCGATTTGGGCAATTCTATCTCCCGTTATAATTTTAGGTGGAATTTATTCAGGAAAGTTTACACCCACTGAAGCTGCAGTTGTATCTGTAGTATATTCTTTTGTAGTGGGAGTATTTGTTTATAAAGAATTGGATTTAAAAGGCGCATATAATGCATTTAAAGATGCAATAGTAGTAAATGGAGCCACTACATTTATGATAGGGTTATCAACTGCCTTTGCAGCGCTTTTAACCATGGAGCAAATACCTTTAAAGATAGCTACATTAATAACAAGCATGAGCTCAAATGGAGTAGTAATACTGCTTCTAATAAATATGTTCTTGATAATTATAGGTATGTTTATAGATAATATTCCTGCAACAATAATACTTACACCGATACTTTTACCGATAGTTATGCAATATAATATGAGTCCTATAACCTTCGGTATTATGCTTACGATGAACCTTGCTATCGGATTCTGTACACCACCTTACGGAATAAATTTGTTTGTAGCAACGGCAATATCAAAGGTAGATATTGGAGCATTGTCCAAGCAAATTATAAAATTTATCTTTGCTTTGATAGTTGTACTTATGCTTGTGACATATGTTCCGGCGGTAACTATGATATTTCTTTAATATGTGAGGCGATAAAATGTTAATTTGGATTATAGACGAAGAATGGTCAGAGTATGAAATGGAAAAGGAAATTTTGTCAAAGGAGTTTCCGGGAGTAGAGATAAGACATTCGACTTACGACTACAAAAAGGATTTGGAAGAGTTCGGATATAAGGCGGACGGAATACTTGCACAAATATATGCAGACATAAATGCGGAATTAATAGAAAAACTTGAAAATTGCAAAGGGATTGCAGTTTACGGCGGAGGATTCGACAGAGTGGATCTGGAAGCTTGTAAAGCAAAGGGAATTCACGTGACGAATATACAAGGATACTGCATTGAAGATTTGGCAGATTATGTGCTTGCAGCTATATACAATTGGAACAAAAATTTATGCGAAAGAGCAGCAACGACTAAGCACTTTGTCAGTAAGGGTCTTTGGGGAGCTCCCACTATAGAACACAGAGAGCATAGAATCAGTGCACAAACTTTATTTGTAGTCGGCTTCGGTACGATCGGTAAAGAAGTAGCAAGGAAAGCAGGAGCGGTTGGAATGAAGATAATCGCCTATGATGAATTTTTATCCGCAGAAGAAATCGAAAAGCATGGAGCTAGAAAGGTTCAATGGGAAGAGGGATTTAAGGAAGCTGATTTTGTTAGCATTAATCTAAAGGGCTGCGAAGAAAATAGAGATAAAATCACAGCAAAGGAATTTGCTTTGATGAAACCTACAGCATATTTTATCAACACGGCCAGAGGACTTATAGTGGATGAAGAAGCTTTAATAGATGCGGTACAATCCAAAAAAATCAGAGGAGCGATAGTCGATGTAATTAAAGATGAGCCGCCAACAATAGATAGACCTATATTGTCCGTTGAAAATTTAATGGTTACGCCACACAATTCATATATATCTGTGGAGTCAATGAATGCTTTAAAGGAATATGCCATAGGCAATTTAATTTCCATGATAAAGGGAGAAACTCCGCGAGACCCGGTATGCTAAAAATAGAAAAAGAAAAATCCTGCAAAGTTAAATTTTGCAGGATTTTTCTTTTATATGCATAATTAAAAGTTTATCTTCTTAAATCTCTAAAAAAATACGATATTAAATTTGAACATTCTTCTTTTAGAATGCCGAATTCTACTTCGCAGGTGTGATTAAAGCCAAGGTTCAATAGATTTATTTTTGAACCGCAACAGCCGAATCGCTCGTTTTGCGTGCCTATGTAGACTTTTTTGAGTCTGAAGTTTATTATAGCGCCGGCACACATTGCACAGGGCTCAAGAGTGACATACATCTCGCAGTCTTCCAAGTGGTAGGTTCCCAAGTTTGCACAGGCATCTTTCAATGCAAGCATTTCGGCATGAGCCGCCGCATCTTTATTCAATTCTTTTTTGTTATATCCTCTACCCACTATTTCGCCTTCTTTTACGATTACACATCCTATGGGTATATCTTGATTTTCGTAGGATATTTTTGCAAGCTCAAGAGCTTTTTCCATAAAAAATTTTTTACACACAATATCACCGAATATATTTTATCATAAAAAAATTTTTTAAAAAAATAAAAAAATTTTAATAAATTAGTGGTTTAATTTGATAACATAGGGTATAATAGTATTACCAAATAAATATTTAATATTTACTTGGTTGGAACTTGACAATTTCATCCAACTGATTTATCGTCAACAGGACGTTAATATAGATGTGAATACAGTTTTTTTATAAGTATATGCATCGATTTTGAGCTTGATTTTTTAAAATTGCTAAAACTTAAGAGTGGGGTTTTAGAGGTGGATTTTAAGAATAATGGTTTGAAAATGTTAAAGTCAAAATTTAAATCGTCAAGAAAATAAATAATGTTAAAGTCAAATGAGATTGATTTACCGAGAGTACTGACTATGGTATCCCCAAAAGGGAATTAAGTTTAGAGATACTTAAGTCGAATAGTTAGTTTAAATATTTCGTTTTAAAATGGTAATTAAAGTTAAAGTAATTGGTTTAACTGTTGAATTAAAGACGAATATTTACGATAAGTACTAAAGTAAGTTGATAGTAAGAATTATAAATTCTAATCAATTATTATATTATTAAGATTGGAATTTAATATTATTAAAAAATTTATTAAAAATTTAAATGAATAGAAGGTAGATAGAACTGTGATAGAACCAAAGAATTTTTGTTGGATGGAATTGTCAAGAAAATAAAAAAGATAGTGGTAAAAAATTTTTATACACTATCTTTTTTAATGTTTTCAATTTCTTCTGTCTCTGATTATTTCTCCGAGTATGTCCCTGCCTGCCAGCAGTTTTTTTATGTTTTTTGCGTCCATGATTATAACTGAGTGATCTAGCAAATAGTCTTTGCTATCCTCCGACAGCAGAGAGGTATTTATTATGAGCAGTGGAGTGGTATCCTTGAACAGTCCTTCAAAGAGTTCTACCAGTTCAACTATGTGATCATGGTCTATGTAGAGATTTTCGTTGTTTTTTGAAGGTTTGAAATTTCTTATTTCAATGGCAAATTTCCTGTCGCCCTTTTGTGCAGATAGGTCAAAGGCCTTGTCGCTGTCTTTTTTTACAGTCCAGTGGCTCACCTCATATCCGCAAGTTTCCAATCCCCTTTTTACAAGTTTTTCGGTGGTGAGTTCCGTGTCCAAATTTTCCAAAGCTTTAAGCAAGTTTTCAGGCTTAATTTTAAATATCGCTTTGCATTCTTCTCTTCCGTTTTGTACTATCTTGTAATCAAATCCTATTAATAGGTTTTCGATCACGGTGAAATATCCGTGAGCGATGGCATTTCGTATATGCCTGAGTGTTGCAGATGTCTTTGTTTCGCCAAAGCCCTTTGTCATGACAAGCTTTTGTTTGCCCGGGCATATCTCATCCTTGTAGTATTCTTCAATTTTGTGCGGAATTGTTTCGGTGAACAGTATATCTTCATCTTTTAAATTCATGTACTTGGCTATTTCTTCAAAGGTGAAGTCGTCATAGAGAGGGTTTGACACCATTTCATTGTCCTTTGACTGTATAGAAGATATGTCCGGGACATACCACAGCAGGTATTCAATGGCACGCATAAGCTCCGGACTGATATCCAAAGGGATTTCTTCATGAATTATGTTGTATTTAATTTTGGACTTACACTTTTCAAGTTCAAATTTATTTGTAATCATATAAACCCTCCAATATATAATTGATACCCATAAATGATGTCGATATTGCTATTTATTTAATTTTATTGTGATATACTTAAGATTATGAATAAGTTAAATGTAAATTTAAATATCACGCAAAAATTAAATATCACAGCGGATTTGCTCACTTCCATAGATATAATGGAAATGAATTTTGATGAGTTAAATGAGTTTTTGTTGCGTGAGAGCGAGTCAAATGTCATGATGGACTACGAGAATATAAGCGGTGATTATCATAATACCGGCTTGGATTTGATAGAAAATATATCCCGAGGTAAAAGTTTAAGAGATTACCTACATGAACAGGCGATGATGTCGGGATTGGAGGAAGAGCAACTTGAAATTTTATACTTTCTCATAGATAATTTGGACGAAAGAGGGTTTTTGAGCTTGAATGCTGAAGAAGTTTCGAAGTTGGTGGGATCGAAGGTTGTAACAGTACAGGAGTGTATCGAACTGCTGAAGAGTTTCGATCCCCATGGAGTTGGTTCCGTCAATGTTGAGGAGGCTTTACTTCTACAGACAGACGGTGATGAAAATCTTGAGCAAATAATAAAAAACCATCTTGAAGACATTTATAATGGTAAATTCAACAAAATATCCAAAGAGCTTAAATTAAGCGTTGAAGAAGTATTTAAAATTGCCAAAAAGCTGAAAAAACTGAATCCCATACCTGCTCTAGGCTTCGGAGCAAAAGAAGATGTTTTGTTCATGAAGCCCGAAATATTTTTAATAGAAGATGGAGGAGTTCTTAAACCTCAAATTTTGAACAACAGATCAAATGTAGGCATAAACGACTACTATCTGCGAATGATGAAAGAAAGCCGCGACAAAGCCACGATAAATTACTTGAAAAAGGGCTACAACAGAGCCAAGTTCATAATAAATTCCATCGAGAGAAGAAATGCAAATCTGGAGCTGACCGTTGCCGAGATTCTCAAAAGACAAAGGGAGTTCTTCCTATTCGGGGGAACTTTAAGACCTATGACTCAAATTGAAGTGGCAAGAGAATTGGAAGTTTCAGCTTCAACAATTTCAAGAATAGTCAGAAACAAGTACTTGTCATGTTCTGCAGGAGTTTTTGAACTGAAGTATTTTTTTAACAGAAGACCTAAAGAGGATCAAAACATCTCAACAGACTTCATAAAAAAGCAGATTAAGAACATAGTTGAAAAGGAAGACAGAACAAAACCGCTTTCCGATCAAAAAATATCCGACAAATTGCAAAATAGAGGAATAGATATAAAGAGGCGAACCGTCACCAAGTACAGAGAGGAAGCCAAAATACCCAAATCTACCACCAGGAGGTTAATATATGAGGAAGAAAAAAAGCAATAATACCTTCTTTTTCTTCAGTGCTTTTATATTCATAATAATAGTTTTCGTGGTATTGTCCAAAGACAATATAGAAAAGAGAAATAACTCCTTAAGTTATAAAGAGGAATACCTTCAAAGCACTGAGAGGCTCGCACTGGACATAGCTGCGAAGTACAATCTCTATCCTTCTGTCGTACTTGCTCAATCAGCCCTTGAAAGCGGATTCGGACAATCGGGCTTAAGTGAACAGCACAATAACTATTTCGGCATAAAATCCAACAGAGAAGGAATAAATTTAAATACAGTTGAATATATAGATGGCGAAAAGCAAACAATGAATGAAAATTTCAGAGTCTATGATTCAAAAAAAGACAGCTTCGAAGACTACGGAAGATTAATAAGCAAGGCTCCAAGATATGAAGCGGTCCTTAAAGCACAGAACTACGCAGAAGCCTGCAGAGCACTGCAATCGGGCGGATACGCCACAGATCCCTCCTATGCAGATAAAATCATAGGGATAATAGAAAGCTATGAACTTTACAAGTTAGATGAAATTCCTCCGGGTTAAGATAATAAACTTAATTGGAGGAATTTTTATGTCCGGAAAACGGAAAAACAGCACTTCTGAATAATATCGGAAGTGCTGTTAATTTAAAATTTCAAGTTATGTTATTTAATTAATTCGAAAGCAGCCTTAGGAACGAATACATTTGTTCCGTTGAACAGTGTAAGTCCGCCGAGTTCAACCTTTTCGCCATCTTGGATTGCGTAGTTTTTAGAGACGGGGAAAGTAATTGATTGGTTTGCCTTTGTAACTACTATCACAGGATTAGCTTCAGATTCGTACTTGAATTCAACATTTGCACCCTTGGCTTCAAATCCCGGTCTTGCAGGTTGGTAAAGTTCTTCGGAAAGTGTAGCTAAGTCAAGTCCTAGAAGTGATTCGATGTATATTCCGATTTCTGTGTTGTGTACAGTACCTGTAAGCAGATTTGCATCTTTAGCTGTTGAGTAGCAATAAAGTGCAACATCTCCACCAACGTGTCCGCCTGTTGTCCAACCGATATTTGATTTATTGCTTATTATGTGACCTACAGTCATTTGTACATCATCGGAATCCTTTATGCTTTGTACTTCTTCTGCAGTCAGATCAAATCCGTAAGTGTCTTTGAACAGTTCCGCTACATTTGATTTATCTTCATTTAGTTTTTTGTCAAAACCTTGTCCTGTGAGTTTTGCTGTTTTGATTATGCTTGTAAAGTTTTCAAGAGGAGCTTTGTCATAGCCTGAAGATATGTTGTTGTTACCGAAAGTCATTCCTCCGGTTCCGTGGTCTGAAGCAATGATAATCACGGTATCTTCATTTGAATTTGCAAAATCAAGAGCAACTTCTACAGCTTCTTCAAAGGCAAGAATTTCAGATTTTATACCTACGGGATCGTTTGCGTGAGCAGCCCAGTCGATTTGAGAACCTTCAACCATGAGGAAGAATCCTTCTTCATTTTTAGAAAGTACGTCGATAGCCTTATCTGTCATTTCTGCAAGAGAAGGTTCAACAGCAGGATCTCTATCTAAAGAGTAGTTAAGTGAACCGGGTGCAAAAAGTCCGAATAATTTATCTCCTTGTGCAGCTTTAAGTGCAGCTGTGTCTGTTACATATTCATATCCCAAGTTTTTGATTTCAGAGATTAGATCTTCTCCGTCAGCTCTGTTGTCAGCTTCAAGATACTTGCTTCCTGCGCCCAATACAACTTCCATTCCTTGGTAAATTTGTTGTTCACCAAGGTCTTCGTAGTTGTTTCTGTTGATGTTGTGAGATGAAAAATCTGCCGGTGTAGCGTGTTGGATATTTGATGTGGAGATTATACCTGTTGATTTGCCTTGTCTTTCTGCTCCTTCAAGCACAGTTGCAAGAGGGTAGTTCTTTTTATTTTCGTCAAAATCTTCTGCTCCGGGCATACCGCCTTTTTCGGGTCTGGTAGCGATATAGGGAGATTGAGTTTTAATACCTGTAGCCATTGCAGTTCCTGCAGGCGCCGAATCGGCGATAGGTGTATTGGAGTTGTTGGTTTTTACAAGACCTGTGGCCATGAAATCAAAAGCGAGTTCAAAATCATCGCTCATCCATCTCTACGTTCATTCCGTCGGGAATCATTAAGATTACATTTTTAGCTGAACCATAATCCTTTTTTGCAGCAAAGGCAAAGTTCGGCAGTAATGTTGCCACTGCTAAAGCAATAGCACCAATTTTTTAATATTTTTCAAAATATTTCCTCCTTGACTTATAATATCAAGGATAATATAACAGTTTAAAGTAAAGTGAATATAAATTGAATGTAAATAATTAGTTTCTTTTCCACTGCATTATTTTCTGCAGATAGTCTTCTCCCAGCAGAGTTTCCAACTGATCTACGTCCATTTCATCCATATCTTCGTCATCATCGAAATCTAAATTGCCGCTTTCGTAAAGTCTTTCTACTATAGCATAGATTAAATCATAATCAAAATCCGAAAGAGCATTTATCATCTTCATAAGTTTTTTATTTTTTTCTAAATCCATATTATCACCATTGAGATAAATACCCTTAATTATATTAAAACCATCTGTGTTTTATCCGAACTTTAGTATATTATGAATATGAAAAAATTTTTTAATATTTTTTGTTAAATTTAAATAATAGTAGTATAATATCAAATGGATTAAAATTTTAGGAGGTATGTATGGAACTTATTTATAAGGGAAAGACAAAGAATGTATATCAATTGGAAAACGGTAATTATTTACTTAAGTTTAAAGACGATGTAACAGGCACTGACGGTATATTCGACCCCGGCGCAAACGAAGTAGGTCTTACCATGGAAGGTTCCGGCAGAGCGGCAATAGCTCTAACGCAATTTTTCTTTGAAAAATTCAACGAAAAATCTATACCGACTCACTATATTAATGCAGATTTAGAAGAAAAAACAATGGAAGTTAAACCGGCTGTCGTTTTTGGCAAGGGGCTTGAATTCATATGCAGATACAGAGCAGTGGGAAGTTTCTTCAGAAGATATCACAAATATGTTGAAGAAGGACAGGATTTAAACGGTTTTGTAGAAGTGACCCTTAAAGACGATGAAGCGGGAGATCCGCCTATTACAAGAGACGCTCTTGTGTTGTTGGGAATTACCACATCAGAAGAATACGACACTTTAAAGAAATTGACAAAGGAAATTTCAGATCTGATAAAAGAAATGTTGGCAGACAAAGGAATTGAACTTTATGATATCAAGCTGGAATTTGGAAGAGATAAAGACGGAAATATAATGTTGGTGGATGAAGTTTCAGGCGGAAATATGAGAGCCTATAAAAATGGTGAATATATTGAACCCCTTTCATTGCCGGAATTAATGCTAGGATAAAATAAAAGAATATAAACCAACCCCGAAAAGTTTTAAATATAACTTCTAGGGGTTGATTTTATATTAAATAATATAAAATACCGGAGATGAATATATCTCCGGTATAAATCTCAATTATTAACTTTGTTGTCACTTGTCAAGAGCCTGACCATATTGTCAATATCTGTTGACTCTCTTATATTAAACCTTTTTATTTCGTAAGGATTCAAATCATCTACCTTTGATGCAAATTTATTTGCTCCTATAAAACCTATTTTAAGTCCTGATTCCTTAGCGGCCTCTACAACAGTGTCGTTTACCATTGCTCCGGGATAGGCAATTGCTGTTGGGAATAGAGAACTTCTTTCGTAGATGAAATTGTTGTTCCAGATGAGATCATTCTTGATCTTTTCAAAATATTCTTCATCGGTTTCACCCTCAAGTTTTGCGGTGAGCCAAGTCTTTCCCTTATCTTTGCCATCTTCAAACTGTCCGTGCATGCTGTAGCTGTGACTTCCAAATTCAATAAATCCCGAAAGGGACATCTCTATGACCTGATCAGATTTTAAAAATCCGTCCTTATCCAGCAGAGAACCTATTAAAAATATATTAGCTTTGGCACTGTATTTCTTGATTATGGGATACATGACTATGTAGTTGTCCTCATATCCGTCGTCAAGCGTGATTAAAATAGGGTTTGTCGGCAGCTCTTTGCCATTGTATATTATATCTTCCACATCCTTTAACCCTAGGAATGTGAAGCCTTTTTCTTTGAGAGTTTTGACCATTCGCTCAAAAGTGGCACTTGATACCACGTATTCATTTGTGCTGTCCCCCTCTTCCATTATGCTGTGATAAGTGATTACGGGTATTGTACCTTTACCCACTGTTCTTATATAATTAAAATAGTAAAAAGCAAAGGAAAGAATCAAAACAGGTATTATTAAAAATAAAGATTTTTTCATAATGCACCTCATGTGTAAATTTTACCATAAATAATGTAAATATAAAATGTAAAGGGAGAATCAATGAAAAAAAACAAGATAAAAGAAGGCATTATTTCGGAAGTTGCTTTTCCGAACAAGTCCTATGTAGTAGAAGAAAATAACAAAATAATGCTGAAAGGCGGGCTTTTGGGACAAAGAGTTGAGTATAAAAAGACAAGGAGGACCAAGGGTAACATCATCAGGATTCTGGAGCGTTCAGATCTTGAAGAAGGAGAATTCTGTCCTCATCTAGAAGAATGTGGAGGATGCACGTATCAAAGTATCAGCTATGAAAGTGAAAGCAAGTACAAACAAATGCTCTTAGAAAAATTATTTCGTGAGGAATTGAATATAGAAAATGTAGAATATATATCCTCACCATTTCATAAAGCATACAGGAATAAAATGGAATACACTTTTTCCGACGAATACAAGGACGGACCGCTGAGCCTGGGACTGCACAAGAAAAACAGATTTTATGAAGTAGTAAACACCGACCGTTGCAACATAGTTCACGAAGACTTCAACAAAGTCCGAGCATTCACAAGAGATTACTTCGACGGAAAATTAAAACCCTATCACAAAATCAGACACACAGGTAATTTAAGACATCTGCTTATCAGGAGAAACTTGGATGGAGAAATGCTTGTAAACTTGGTAACGACATGGGCTGAAGCGGACTATTCAGAATACTTTAACAACCTGCAAAAATTGTCTATAGAAGGAAAAATAGTCGGAATAATTCATACACTGAATAATTCCACATCAGATGCTATAGTTCCGGAAAAAATTGAACTCATATACGGCAGAGATTACCTTACGGAAAAAATAGAAGGGCTTGAATTTAAAATATCACTGTATTCATTTTTTCAGACTAATACTCATTCCGCTAAAATGCTATATAAATTAGCTAA
The DNA here is from genome assembly GCA_964345555.1 of uncultured Peptoniphilus sp. GTDB lineage: Bacteria > Bacillota > Clostridia > Tissierellales > Peptoniphilaceae > Peptoniphilus_E. The sequence goes on from CAYFRD010000039.1 coordinate 12,398, forward strand.
GGATGCCATAGGAAACATAGAAAGTCTGAATCTACTGGATCTGTACTCAGGCACAGGAACCATCACTCAGATAATAGGACAGAGAGCAAAGAGTGCTTTGGGCATAGAAATAGTAGAAGAAGCTGTAGAATCCGCACGAGAAAACGCAAATATAAACAAATTGGGAAATGTACAATTCATTTGCGGCGACGTCTTCGAAGAAACAAAAAACTTGGACTATAAACCTGATGTAGTGATAATAGACCCGCCAAGAGAAGGTATCAACCCAAGAGCCATCGACAAAATAATAGACTTCGCAGTAGAAAACTACCTGTATATATCCTGTAATCCCGTAACTCTTGTAAGGGACTTAAAAATCTTCATAGAAAGAGGATATAAAATAAAAGAAATTAAAATACTGGACCAATTTCCCAGGACTTATCATGTGGAGACCATTGCGTTACTACAAAGAAAAATTATGTAGAAATCCTTAGATTCAAGCTCTTTCACGACCATTTTGAGTTTATAGAAGATGAGCAAAATTGTAAGAAAAAAGTATTGAAAAAGTATTTTAATGTTTCGGTGGTAGTTGACCTAGTTAGTGGAGACACAAGAAAATAAGGAAAGTTAAGAATCAGCAAGGATCAAAAACTTGCTGATTTTTGTATTTATACTTTCAGACTTGTCAAAAGGACAAGTCAAGAATGGTGATTTTGATAATTCAAGAATGGTAAAAAGGAAAAGTCTAGACTTGTCAAAAAGACAATCTAGCTATATAGAGATTAGTTAGATTGAGAGGAGTTATATTGATATTAGGGGGAGAAAGGGAAATTACTTCTCTTAAAGTGGGATATAAGCTGAAACGGTGGTTTACCGTAACAGGTTAGGATGGAGGGTGTTAGTAATAAATGAAACATCAGTCTAT
>CAYFRD010000040.1:0-12050 GCA_964345555.1 uncultured Peptoniphilus sp.
ATCCATCAAAAATCCTTAAGAGGATGGATGGAACACAAACTATTTCACACTACCGAAATGAATAACAATAACGCCATCCTACGAGAAATTATAAAATTTCAATAAAATTCTTTTCTTCTATATTTTCAGGCAAACAAAAATCTCTCCTAAGTTAAAGAGCGAACTTTTTAAGTAATTATAGTTTATTTCGATGTGATTTTGACTATCAGCGTTTCAATTAACAGCTTGTCGCTAACTCCTGTAGTTTTTATCAAATTGTCCACTTCCGTAAGGTCTTTATGTATATCATAAAGATCTTTTAATTTAAAATTTTTGCTGTAATCTGCAATTTTATTGAATTCATAGGGACTTATTCCCATTTCTTTTTGTATTTCTGATCTGTTATATCCCACTTCACTTAAATTTTTATACATCATCATGAATCTCATTTGCCTAATTATCATGTACAATATTCTCTGTAACGGTTCATTTAAATTATAAAGGTTGTTGAATTCAATCAAAGACCTTTCAGTTTGTCTTAATGAAAGCACATTTAAAAACTTGAAAATATTGGAGTCCGTGTTTTCTGAAAGAGATTTGTCGATCATATCTCTTGTCACCACATTGCTCTCTGCAAGAGAAAACAATTTGTCCATCTCATTTTTCAGATCATAGAGAGATATGCTGATGTCTTTCGAGTTGTAATTGGATTTATTTATGAAGTACATATTGTCTGAATTGCTTATTTTGAAACCTTTGAGCGTAAAATATTCCGCGACAAATCTGTTGGTATCATTTCCCTTTAGCTTTGCAAATTCCACATTCCTATTGCTTTCCTTGAAGTATTTAAAAAATTTTCTTTTTTTGTCCAATTCGTTGTTCCTGTCCAAGAATATGAGAATTATGAAATCTGCCAAATTATCTATAAATTCATAGAAATTCTTTTTCAGACCTGAAGTGAACTCCGCCATATTCTTCACCACTACAACTCTTTTTTCAGCAAAAACCGGCAAAGTTTCGCAGGAGGAAATAAGAGCATTCTCCGTGAGATTTTCACCGTCTAGAAAACTCAAATTAAAACTTCTAAAATCCTTTTTTGTGTATTTTTTTATAATATATTCCAAAGTGTTGTCCATAAGCAGAGTTTCGTATCCGTAAAATAGGTATGCTCCCTTAATATCTCCTCTGTAGAGTTCTCTGTACATCAAAATAATCACCAAATTTATATATAAATATCGTCAATAATAAAGCTCCCACAGCTATCCAAGGATTTATTTCAAATCCGTCTTCAAGATAAGAAGTAAATTCAACTTCTCCATCTGTTATATTCAAAGTAATTTGTCCGTTGTAGTTTGTGCTTTTCCACAAAATATTATTATCTTCCAACCTATTTATGACAGCCTCATCGGGATGATTGTAATAATTAGCTATACCTACACTTATAGTTGCATATATCGGAGTTGTCCTCTTTAAAAAATCATCGCTTGTAGAGGTGTTTGAACCGTGGTGAGCTACCTTCAGAAAGTCCACATCCTCCACTATGTTTTCTTCCACTTCTTTGTAAATATCTCCTGTGAACAGACTTTTAAACCCTCCGTAATTCAAAATGAACACCATGGATTTATTATTTGAATCTCTGTATCTGTCTGAATCTGAAATAATTCTTATATGAGTCCTATTATTTATTTCAATTATATCATCTTTTTCCACAAGATATACATCCGTTCCTCTTTCCAACAGAGCACGAATGTAGTTATTGTCTTCAAAATAGGATACATATGCCTTTTTTATCTTTACTTCATCAATTATGTCCAAAAGTCCCTCGGCATGATCTTCGTCAAAATGTGTTAAAAACAGGTGATCTATTTCGTGTATTGAATTGTACTTCAGATAATTTAAAGTGTATATTCTACCGGTTCTGTAATCCTTGTCATGGTTACCTGCAGTATCCACCATTATATTGTTTTTTCCCGCTTTTATAAAAGTACACTCCGCCTGATCCACATATAAAAAATCCATTTTAAAATTATCCTGATCGTTGATGTAATTGAATACACTCAAAAATAAAATCAGCATCGATGATACAAGTATGGATTTATTAAAAGAATAGTACTTTATAAAAACATCTCTCTCTAAGACCAAAAGCAAAAATAAATAATAAATGGCTATTTGAAAAATATTTGTAGTCAGTTCCACATTTATAAAATCCAAACTGTTTATCGCCTGTATAAGAAAATTTGCTGTATTCAACATCAAGTCCGCCGCAGGAGAAAGGATTGGAGAAAGAAACTTGAAAAACATCATCATGTAAGAAAGCACTATCACCAACGTATATATTGGCAAAATTACTATATTTGAAATAATTCCCAACACTGAATAGGAATTAAAATAATAAATGGATAAAGGAATTGTCATTACAGATACGGCAAGGGTTACTGCTATTGAACTTCTAAAATAAACCGAACCTAATTTAGCCTTTATTGCACTTGCAAATAAAATTATTCCCAATACACTTAAATAACTGAGTATAAAGGAGGGCGAATAAATCGCATAGGGATTAATAAGCAGAGTTATTATTGCGGATACTGTCAGTCCGTCCTTGGGTTTGTACTTCTTCCTGTTTAAAAAACTCATAAACAAAAGGATGAACATAAGTAGGGACCTCATCGCTCCAACGGGGAAATAAATCAAGTATATGTAAATTAGAGTCAGTACAATGGCGATAATTCTTCGCTTAATTTTAGACACTCTCGCAAATTTAAGCAACATATCGACAACATATAGTATTATGCCTATGTGCAATCCCGACACAGCAAGAACATGAGACAATCCCGCTTCCCTGAAACCATTCCTTGTCATCTCCTCCATGTAGTCGGTATTTGCCAGAAGTATTGACATAACAATCCTTTGATTATTCTTTTGCAAATATGATGTCGCTCTTTCCACATGCTCTCTAAAATTTGCTCTAACTTTATCAAAATAGGATTTACCCATGTATTTCATGCTGTCACAGTATACTATGTAGTCAATTCCTCTTGCCTTTAGATAATTTTTGTAATTAAAATCATAGGGGTTCATCTTTTTAGACGGCAATTGCACCTCACCTTTAATTCTCACCTTGTCCCCTATTTCAGGCTTTTCTTGAGAATATATCAGGTAATTATTTAAATATCCGTCTGAAAATATAAACTTATTTTCATTGCCTATAAAATCTTGAGTTATTTTTCCTTCAAGGCTCACATAACTCGACTGAACATTTCTATTCCTGAAATTCACCACAATGATCGAAACAAGGAAAATCACAAGCAATCCTATATATGTTTTGTTTTTTATATCAGAATTTTTATATAAAATCATCAACGATATTATGACAACAATACAAATAACTGAACTGATTTTTATAACGCTTGCCGCAAAAATTCCCATGAGCACTGATATTAAAAACACCACTGACATAACCACACCTCATAATAATTATAGTACAGAAATGATATTTATGGGATTTAAACTTTTACTTACATAGAAAAAGACTTGAAATCTAAAATTCCAAGCCTCTATTGTTTTTTATTGTAATTAAGTGCTCGCATGGCATTTAACACCGCTATTAAAGTAACTCCCACATCGGCAAATACCGCCGCCCACATTCCTATCATTCCCAGAGAACCCAGTACCAAAAATACTATCTTTATTCCCAAGGCAAAGGATATGTTTTGAATCACTATTTTTCTAGTGTTTTCTGAAATGTCAATACCTTCCACTATTTTTAAAATATCATCTGTTAAAAGAACTATATCAGAAGCCTCAACAGCACTGTCAGATCCTAAAGCACCCATGGATATGCCTATGTCCGCCCTTGCAAGCACAGGAGCATCGTTTACACCATCTCCAACAAAAGCGATTATACCATCTTTATTTTTCATTGCTTCTTCCAGTTTTTCAACTTTATCTTGTGGCAAAAGCCTGCCGTAATAGTTTTCAATTCCTACCTCAAGTGCCGCAATCTGAACATTGTCTTCCAAATCTCCTGACAGAAGAGTTACTTTAATTCCTCTATTTTTAAGTTCTTGAATACTTTCCTTTGCACTATTCTTTACAATATCTCTTAAAAGCAAAGTTCCCAAGTATCTTTTATTTACCGCCACATGCACTTCCACTCCTGAAAAGTTTAAATATTCAAATTCAACTCCTCCCATTTCAAGTAAAGCTTTATTTCCCACATATACCTTATTTCCCTCCTGAATGTAGATGATTCCCTTGCCCGGTACTTCTTCCAAGTTTTCAGCTTCACCTTCAAATTCCAAATTTTTTGTGTAGTTAATAATCGATTTGGCTATAGGGTGCGTCGAGTTTTTTTCTGCGAGATATGCGTATTTTAACAATTGTTTCTCATCTGTACCCTCATTAGTAATTACATCCACCACTTCAAATACTCCCTTTGTAATTGTGCCTGTCTTGTCCATAAAAACATGTCTTACCTTTGCAAGGGATTCCAAAAAATTTCCTCCTTTTACAAAGATAGCTCTCTTGGATGCGGCACCTATTCCCGCAAATACACTCAACGGGACGGAAAGCACAAAGGCACAGGGGCAGGAAATAACCAAAAAAGTCAAAGCTCTGAACACAGCATCCTTTAGAGATAGCAAGCCGAAAATTTGAGAAATGACCACTATGAGTACCGACATAGCAACGACCGACGGAGTGTACACCCTCGCAAATTTCGTTATTATTCTTTCGCTCTTTGCCTTTCTGGAAGATGCATTTTCAACTAAATTTATGATTTTAGCGACTGTGCCGTCTTCATAAATCTTGCTCACTTTTACTTGCAACAAAGCATTTTTATTTATGCATCCGGAATTTATATAATCGCCCGGCTGTACATAGATAGGCATGGATTCTCCTGTGATATTGGATGTATCTATAAATCCTTCCCCCTTTATAATTTGACCGTCAAGGGGTATCTTTTCGCCCGGTTTCACTACGATTAAATCGCCTATCTCGGCATTTTTAGGGTCTACTTGTTGAATTTCGCCATCTATTAACAAATTTGTGTATTCCGATTTTAAATTTAAGGCGTTTCTAATTGAATCCCTTGAATTTTCCACCGCCAAATCTTCAAAAAATTCACCTACTTCATAAAAAAGCATTACTGCCACAGCTTCAGGTGCTTCGCCAATAAGTAGTGCTCCTATTGAAGCTATGCCCATCAAGAAATTCTCGTCGAAAATTTCTCCCGCTCTTATATTGTCAAAAGCTGTCTTTAGCACATCCTTTCCCACAATTAAGTAAAGCACAGACAAAACTATAAACTCCATCGTGCTTGAAAAATCCAAAATCATAGTCGCCACCAAAGTAATAAATACCATTGACAATTTCAGTATTTCACACTTGTTTTCCTCGAAAATATTTCTTTTTATCCTTGTATCTTCACCCGTTATCTCAAGTCCCGGTTCAACTCGTTCTACTATTTTCTTTATGTCCTTTAGCAATGCTTCACTATGCAATGTTAAATTATGTTCTACAGATAGTTTGCCTCTTGCAAAATTAAAATTTGCATCTGCAACACCCTCTATTTTTTTGATGTTTGAAATTATTTTTGCAGTGCAATCCGCACAAGTGAGATCCTTTAAATAATATTCATCCACTTCTACAAAAGAAATATCGTGATCATGTCCCACGTGTTTTAAATGTTCTTTTATGTTTTTAAGGAGTCTATCGCTGTTTACATCGTCATCTTTTTCTATATTCAGCAAATCAAAATCCTTGATCAGCCTTTTTAGCCCTCTCACTTGCTCCCTGTGTTTTATTAGATCTTCCATACATATTGGACAGTTCAGTCCTTTTATCTTTAACATAGTATCGCCTCTATAACATATGATAATTTATTCATTGAATATATTTTCATATATTATATATCCGTTGTTACCTTCAGTCAATATACAAAATATAATTTATTAAAATTTTTTGCACAAAAAATACCGGTATTTCACCGGTATTTTTAAATCAATTAAACTAAGAATTTTCCTATCTTAATATAATCTCCCTCGTCTTCGAGAATGACTTCCCATTTTCTAAAAACATTTAAATTCTTTACCATCTCTTCAAAGTACATCATAGCTATTCCCATATCCACCAAGGAATCCTTGTTGTCTTCTTCATCGTCGGTCTTGACCATGTATAAAACCACATCCCTATCTTCAACTACAAATCTCCACGGTTGAGAATTTTTGTGAGAAGGTGCATATCTTATTGAAGATAAAATTTCAAGAAGTGCTCTGTCTTCAAGGTATTCAATAGTGACCGGCTCTCCTATTTTATCTCTGAATACCACTTCGCTCAAAGGGTATCTGAAGCTGACAGCATTTTCTTCAAAAAGTTTTTTACCTTCTCTATATCCAAAAGCTATCAGATACTTTATTGTAGGACCGGATTTGCCGAGCAGAGATTTCATAGTGGCATCATCCACTCTTTTGACTGTGAGCCAACAAGTATCAAGACCCATCTCTACAATAGTTGTATTTAAACTCTCAATGGTGTATCCCATTTTAAGCATGGAGCTTCTGTCTTCCTTTTCAACGGCAAGACCTAAATAATGAGGAGCTTCAATGGTGACACCTGCATATCCCGCTTTACCTTTAAGGGCCTTTGAAATAGTTACACCATTTTCCATTAAGAAAAACTTCATTCCCTCAATTTCCTCTTCAATAGTATCGCAATATCCTTTTATTCTTTCAAGCTCTCCCTTAGATACAAGAGTCTTTTTAAACTTCCTCACAGATCTTCTCTTTTGCAAAAAATCAATCATCACCATAAAAAACTACCTCCTAAAGTTAAATTATCTTTTATATATTCTAAAAATGCAGGAAAAATCCTGTAATGAACGATCATTGAACATATTGTTCCTATCACCACACCTGCCACGACATCCGTCGGATAATGAACAGCTAAATAAATCCTCGAAACAGCTATCAGTAAAGCGATGCAAATTACCAACAATGCTATTTTTTGATAATTAAAAGCTACCACCGTCGCCACGGAAAAACTCGCCGCCGAATGCCCCGAAGGAAAGGAATAATCACTTAAATCAATTCCATATGTGTTTAAATTTTCAAGAATCCAATAAGGTCTGTTTCTGGTAAAGGTTCTCTTGAGTATCTGCACTATGGCAGTGGTGACCGCAAGCGCAGCAATTAACTCCAACCCCAAAACCCTAGGTTTCCCTTTAAAGAACAGCAATAAAAGAACCAATAGAGTCAAGCTTATAGATCCACCTAAATTCGTTATATGAAAAAATAAAAAATCAAATAATTTGTTGCTCATTCTTTTATTAATTAGACTTATTAAAAAATCGTCGAAAGACTTAAATGGATTCTTCATAAATCACCTCATTTTAATTATATATCATCATTTTGATTTATTAAAGGAATTAATTCTGCATCATAGCCACCCGTAAAACAGGTGATTTGATCACGGGCTATAATCCCGAGTATTACCAACCGGCGTCTCAAGGCGCCGGTTTTTACTTTGTTCAAACCTTATTGTTTTTGCCTCTTTAGCCAGCCTTTAAAGGGCTTTGTTTTATCTTCTTTTGAATGGATCTTCGTATTCTTTTACACTAAGTTTATCCATTGCAATGTCGTGTTGCTCTTGCTCTCTTATATATTTTGCTATTGTCTGTTCGTTTAATCCTATCTTGCTTACATAATATCCTTCTGTCCAAAAATGTCTATTTTCAAATTTATATTTTAACTTTGGGTGTTTATCAAACATCATTAATGCACTTTTCCCTTTTAGATTATCCTATGAAACTTGATACTGATATTTTTGGTGGAATACTTACTAACATTTGCACATGATCCGGCATTAAATGTCCTTCTACTATTTCTACTCCTTTATATTTGCATAATGTTCTAAATATTTCTCCCAAACTGTCTCGGTATTGATTAAACACTATTTTTCGTCTATACTTTGGTGTAAAGACAATATGATATTTACATATCCACTTTGTATGTGATAATGAATTTGCCTTTTGAGCTATTTAAATCACCTCTTATTTTTTAGATCTGAACAACTCTATTATAATATTGAGGTGATTTTTTGGTATAACCTATTGTTGTCTATCCGTATAGCGGGTAGTTTTTTGTTTCGCACGCAACGCGTGCTCAACTGACTAAAGTCAACAATAACACAAAAGGGCCTACTTATTTGTATAGCCCTTTTGTGTTTGTACATTACTATTTTTTTAAAATTAAAGCAAAAATATAAATTATGTTATATATCACTTAATATTTCTTCGTTATTTTGACCTAATTCAGGTGCCGGCATTGTCGGATAAGTACTATAATTAGAACTTTTTATCGGACATCCGGGAGATTTTATATTTCCAATTTCAGGATAATTAATATCTATAATCATATCTCTTGAAAGTATTTGTTCATTTTTTGTTACATCTGCAATGCTATTTACCGGAGCACAAGGAATCCCATATTCTTCTAAAATTTCAAGCCAATCTGCCGTATTTCTTTTTTCTAAATATTTATTGAGTATCTCTGCAAGAGCAATATGATTTTTTGTACGCAAATCATTATTTAAAAAACGTTCATCTTCTTTTAAAAAATTAATTTCTAAAGCATTGCATAAATCATCCCAATTTTTTGGATTTCCTGCACATATTATAATATTTCCGTCCTTTGTATTATATGCTTCAAAAGGAGTAATAGATGGATGTCTGTTTCCTATAGGCCTTGGAATTATATCACTCGAAAAATATCTAACTAAACTGTTTTCTAACAATGCAACTTGACAATCCAACATTGAAACATCCAGTCTATCTCCTAGTTGCGTTTTTTCACGTGCATATAAATCTGCTAAGATTCCTATTGTCATAAAAAGTCCCGCAGCTAAATCTCCAATTGAAATCCCAACTTTTATAGGATTTCCTCCATCTTCACCAGTTATGCTCATAATACCGCCATATCCTTGTACTACAAGATCATAAGCAGCTTTTGTTCTATAAGGTCCTGTTTGCCCAAATCCTGTAATAGACGAAAAAATTATTTTAGGATTTATTGATTTTACCCATTCGCTTGTAATTCCAAGTCTATCAAGAACTCCGGGTCTAAAATTATCAACCATAACATCGGCAGTTAACAATAACTTAGATAACTTATCCTTATCTTCAGTTTTTTTTAAATTCAATGTCACTGATTTTTTACCGCGATTAACACTTAAAAAATATCCGCTTTTGCCGTTGATAAAAGGTCCGTATGTTCTGGCATCATCTCCTTTCTCCGGCATCTCCACTTTTATAACTTCAGCACCTAAATCAGCTAATACCATTGTGCAATATGGTGCTGCAAGATTTCTTGATAGATCAATTACTTTTACTCCATCTAACATTTTTTTATCTTTTCTCATCTTAATTTCTCCTTAAAGTGGTATATTAGAATGTTTTTTATATGGAACACTGATTTTTTTATTTTTTAAAATATTTAAATAAACAGCCAATTTTTGGCGTAAGTCTTCCGGCGGTATTATATCGTCTACAATCCCATACTCTGCTCCTCTATATGGATTAAGAAATTCTTCACGATAAACCTCTATCATTTCTTTTCTTTTTTCTTCTTTATTTTCAGCCGAATTAATTTCATGCTTAAATACTAAATCAGCTGCACCTTCTGCTCCCATTACTGCCAATTCTCCTGTAGGTAATGCTAAGACTATATCTGCACCCATTCCTTTACCGCACATTGCAGAATATGCTCCGCCATAATCTTTCCTGACAACAACAGTTATTTTGGGAACTGTAGCTTCAGAATAAGCAAAAATCAGCTTAGCTCCATTTCTTATTATTCCTCCGTGCTCTTGATTAATTCCGGGCAAATATCCGGGAGTATCTGCAAAAGTAATTATAGGGATATTAAAAGAATCACAAAACCTTACAAATCTGGCCGCTTTAAATGATGCATCGTAATCAATGCATCCTGCTAAAACTCTTGGCTGACTCGCTATTATACCCACAGTTTCTCCATTAATTCTGGCAAAACCTACTATAATATTTTTTGCAAAGTTTTCTTGTACTTCAAGAAAATCTCCATAATCTACTACTGCGTAAATTAACTTTTTCATATCAAAAGCTTTGCTCGGTTCTATCGGTATCAACTCTCTTAATTCCGGAGTTTTTCTATTATATGGATCTTCACACGCATATACAGGTGGATTTTCCTTGCTGTTAGAAGGTAAAAATGAAAGCAATTTTCTAGCCAATTTCATAGCTTCTTCTTCGCTTTTAACAACAAAATGTGCCGTTCCTGTTTTCTTCGAATGTATTGAAGCACTGCCTAAAGAATCAAATGTAACTTCTTCTCCGGTCACCGCTTTTATTACAGCCGGACCTGTTATAAACATTTTTCCTAAGGGATCCACCATTATAATAAAATCTGTCAATGCTGCCGCATATGCTGTACCTCCGGCTACAGCACCTAAAATTATCGATATATGAGGCACCCAACCGGAGGCAATAGTTGTTCTTCCAAATTGCGTACAATAAGCATTTAATCCTGCTACCCCTTCTTGTACCCTCGCTCCTGAGGCATCATTCATACTTACTATAGGTCTTCCGGTATTTATTGCCAAATCGATTAATCTTATAACTTTTATATATTGAGCTTCTCCTCCACTTCCTCCCATTACAAATGCATCATGAGCAAAAGCACACACATCTTTTCCGTTAACTTTTCCAAAAGATGTTATAACTCCTTCGTTTGCTACATCTTTTTTATACATATCAAAATAAATACAGCTGTTTTTTGCCCAAGGATTGGTTTCTTCATAAATGCCGTTATCATAAAGTAGTTGCAATCTTTCTTGAGCTGAATATTTTCCTTTACTGCGAATTATTTTAAGTTTTTCTAAATCATTTGATATAAATTGTTTAGCTCTTAATATTTCGTAATCTTCATATACATTTCTCATTATATTCTCCTTTCTTCCAATACTTTTTTAAATAATTATTTTAATAAATTTGGTAATCCTGTGGTAAGTATTGGGAAAAAGTTCAATAAAAATGAAACACTAAACATTGCTACAATCATCGGAATTACTCTCCTAGAAATTTGTTCCAACGAAGAACCGGAAATTCTGGAAGCAACAAACAGAGAATATCCAAACGGCGGTGTAGCATTTCCTATTGCAACAACTACAATAAAAATTGCCGCAAATTGCAATAAATCTATGCCTATTAATTTAGCAATCGGTAACAATACAGCTTGAAATATTACAACTGCAGAAATTGTGTCCATAAAGCATCCAAAAATTACTAATACTAAATTCATCAATAATAAAATTATTAAGCCGTTATCCGTAAGGCTCAAAACAAAATTAGCTATAGATGTTGAAACATTAGTCACTGCAACCATCCAACCAAATCCCGACGCTGCTCCGCATATTATCATCACCATTGCGGTGCTTTCCATAGATTTTATTAAACAAGTTTTTATGCCGGCCCAATCTAATTCTTTGTAAATAAACACTCCTGTAAATAAGCTATAAAACACTGCTATTACCGCAGCTTCCGTCGGAGTACAAACTCCGCCGTAAATGCCGCCTAAAATTATTACCGGTGTTAAAAGAGCCCAGAATCCGTCTTTAAAAGATTGCCATCTTTCTTTCATTGAGGCTTTTGGCAGTACTTGCAAATCCATATCTTTTGTCAGTATATAACTGCAAATTATCAAAGCAATCCCGATCAATATTCCGGGAACTACTCCTGCCATAAATAAATCTCCGACCGATACTCCTCCGCCAACAGCATATATTATCATAATTACACTCGGAGGAATTATCGGACCCAAAGGACCGACCACAGCACACAATGCTGCTACATAATCCTTATCATAACCTCTTTTTCCCATTTCAGGGATCATAAGCTCTCCTACAGCTGCTGTCGTAGCTGCTGCAACTCCATTCATTGCGGAAAAAAACATTCCAACTACAATTGTAACTATGGATAATCCGTTCCTAATATGTCCTATTAAACTATCCGCTAAATTTATGAGTCTTGCTGCTAATCCTCC
>CAYFRD010000041.1:0-11526 GCA_964345555.1 uncultured Peptoniphilus sp.
TATATTTTACCTTAAGAGGAGGATTACTCATACACAAATTATTTCACAGTCTCATAATTTTGGATAAAATGAGAGATTACAAAGGAGCCGGCAAGATCAAATGGATTTTATCTATCATAGCAATGCTTCCCTTTATATTTTTGAGTGAAGGCGGAATCTATTTACTGCCTATAGCACTGGCGTGTTTTTCTTCTACAACGATGCGAAGAAGGTCAGCGTAGCTATTATCCTTTGGTCAATTGTTTTGCTTATAAATGCATTGCTTGAATACTCTACGGGTATGGCGGGCGATTCGCTGTATGTGCATTTGGCATATGCTAATGAATTTTTGATGGCTACATCGGTGCCATTCATCTTGGCATATAACGGTGAAAGGGGAGGAAGCGGTAAAAAATGGGAGAAGAATCTGTTTTACATCTTTTATCCATTGCATTTAGCTATAATCTATATTATTAGGGGAATTTACTTTGTGTAGTGGGCATAAAGGTCAAAGTACTTTGCCATATAAATTTTTCTATCTATAGTTCATAAATACAAGATTTTATCTGCCACCGTTTAATACGGTGGTTTTTGTAGTGGTAGCGGATCATAACAACTGTTATTAAAATAACCGGTACTCTTCAGATGTGATTTGCGGAACAGGTTATTTTGTACATATGAATAAAGATTATTGAAAAGTGAAAGATTCAGTTAAATAGAGATAGAATATACTGTAATAATAAAATTAAGTGATATAATGGCATATGTATTTTTATTGTGCAGAATTAAAATTAACGGAATAAATATTTATAAATAGAATGGTGGTATTAGAGATGTCAGATTCTGAAGAATTTATCAAAAATAAAGAAAATGAAAGTAAAGAAGAAAATAAACCTAAAAATGCACTTGCCACGGAAAAAATTCTCCACTTTGTTTTTTAAGCTGGCAATTCCGGCAGTGGTAGCTCAAGTTGTGAATATGCTATACAACATGGTGGATAGAATGTATATAGGCAGAATTGCGGAAATAGGTCCAATAGCTTTGACGGGCATAGGTGTAAGTATGCCTGTAATAGTTCTGATAACGGCCTTTGCAAATCTCATAGGGTCAGGAGGTGCACCCAGAGCGTCCATGGCATTGGGACGCGGAGAACATGAAAAGGGAGAAAAATTTTTAAATGTGGCAGTGAGTATAGCACTCATTGTGGGAATAATGATTCCGATTATATTCTTTTTTATTTTAGAAGATTTTTTAATGGCGGTGGGTGCCAGCGAGGGCAGTTTGCCCTATGCTTTGGCATATATAAAGATATATCTTTTGGGGACACCTGCGGTGATGTTTTCAATTGGGATCAATATGTTCATTTCAGCACAGGGTAAGGCAGCCGTAGCCATGAAGATCACATTAATAGGCGCCATATGCAATATAGTTTTGGATCCTATATTTATTTTTGTATTTAAAATGGGAGTTCAGGGAGCTGCGGTGGCCACGATTATTTCACAATACATCTCTGCTGTTTGGGTGTTTTTATTTCTATATAAAAAGGGAGAGCTGCGAATTCGCCTCGATAAATTCGGACTGCAATCGGCATATGCAGGCAGTATTATAGCCTTGGGCTTAGCTCCTTTTATCATGACATCCACTGAAAGCATTTTGCAGATAACTTTTAATCGTTCTTTGCTGAAATACGGAGGCGATTTAGCCGTAGGAACAATGTCCATAAACGGATTGATATTTCAAATGGTATTTTTACCATTGAGCGGTTTTTCGCAAGGGACGACGGCGATTACCAGTTATAATTATGGTGCGAGGAATAAGTCAAGAGTTAAGAAAAACATCAGTCTGCTGGTTAAAGTATCGCTGTTATATAGCTTGACGGCAGTTCTATTACTGCAATTGTTTCCGGGATTCTTCGTATCGCTATTTACAAATGATGCAATATTAAAGGAAGCTACGGTACAGACTCTGCACATTTACACAGCGGGTATTTCCCTTCTTGGAATTCAAATATCCTGTCAACAGAGTTTTATAGCCTTCGGTCAGGCGAAAATCAGCGCCATGATGGCTCTCTTCAGAAAGATAATACTTTTAATTCCTCTAATCTATATTTTGCCGATGTTTTTTGAAAACAAGGTATTTGCAGTATATGCTGCTGAACCCATTGCCGATATTGCTGCAGCTGTAGTAACGGGACTGAGTTTTCTATTTTTTGTACGTAGAGAACTTAGAGAAATGTAGTTTGATCTTTGTAAAAATTTTTTTAAAATTAAATATTATATTAATAATTTTAATTGACTTTACTTTATCCTTGGAGTATCATTATTCGAGAAGAAATTACTTTTAATTTAGTGCGGGACGCTAAAAAGGTAATATAGGGAAACTATATACTTGTCCCTCCTGCACATATACAAGGAGGAAATATGTTAAGACATTTAATTGAACCCAGTGATTTTAGTAAAGACGATTATGAGATTTTATTTAGACTTGCCGATAATATTGTTGACAATCCCGAGAAATACGGAAGTGTTTGCAATGGTAAATTATTGGCGAGTCTTTTTTTTGAACCTTCTACTAGAACAAGGCTTTCCTTTGAGTCTGCCATGTACAGATTGGGCGGAAATGTAGTCGGTTTTGCAGATGCCATGTCATCTTCCACGGCAAAGGGAGAATCTCTCACAGATACTTTGAGAACTGTTGAAAACTATGCGGACATAGCTGCAATGAGACATCCAAAGGAGGGGGCGGCACTTCTTTGCTCAAAAAAAATGACCACCATGCCGATTATAAATGCAGGTGACGGAGGACATCAACATCCGACACAGACACTCACAGACCTGATGACCATCAGACATTACAAGGGAGAATTTGAAGGATTGAAGATTGGGCTTTGCGGCGATTTAAAATTCGGAAGGACTATTCACTCGCTTATGAGACAGATGTCGAGATACGACGGAGTTGAATTCGTATTTATTTCTCCTGAGGAACTGAAAATGCCCAGACAATTTAAGAATGAAATAGATCCGTCGAGATATATCGAAACGCAAGATCTTAAAGAATCAATATCAGATCTTGATATACTCTATATGTCCAGAGTTCAAAGAGAGAGATTTGTATCTGAAGAAGAATATTTAAGACTTAAAGATTTCTTCATACTTGATAACGATAAGATGAAGTATGCGAAGAAGGACATGATAGTTTTGCACCCTCTTCCAAGGGTCAATGAAATATCCGTGGAAGTGGATTACGATAAAAGAGCGGTTTATTTTGAACAGGCTAAATTCGGCATGTATATAAGAATGGCGCTTATAATGTTTTTACTTGGTATGGAGGGTTAAAAGATGATAAATGTTTCTAAAATAAAAAAAGGCATAGTACTTGATCATATTGAATGCGGCAGAGGACATGTTTTATACAATGCGTTAAAACTTGCTGAAGTGGAAGACCCCGTTGTCTTGATGCAAAATATAAATTCCACATCCATGGGAAAGAAAGATTTAATAAAAATCGAAACGGACTTTAATCCGGATTTTACGGTTTTGGGACTTATTGCACCCCATACTACTGTGAACTTCATAGAAGACGGAAATAGGGTCAGAAAACTCAGATTGGAATTGCCTGAAAAAGTTGAAGGTATAATGAAGTGCGGTAATCCGAGGTGCATTTCAAATATTGAAAAAGTGGAATCACACAGATTCACATTGGTAAATGAAGAAACAAAGGAATACAAATGCGAATACTGTGATTCCTTGACCACATATGAGGAAGAATGATGAGTAAGGTAATTTGGAATAAAGATATTGACGGGCATAATTTTTTGTTGAAAGTCGACAAAGAGGTTAATGCTCTGCCGGGACAGTTTTTTATGTTAAGAGCGTGGGATAAATATCCTACGCTTTCACGCCCCGTCAGCATTTATGACGTCCAAGATGACGGACTTATATTTTTAATAGAGAAAATAGGAGTCGGCACGGGCATACTTTCAAATTTACATCCGGGAGATGAAATAGAGGTATTCGGACCCTATGGTAACGGTTTTAAATATGAAAATATAGATGAAGTTTCGTTGATCGGAGGCGGTGTAGGTGCTGCTCCTTTTTATTATTTATCAAAAAAAATAAGAGAGTACAACAAAGATGCTGTAATAGATCTGTACTTGGGAGAACGAGAAGGTCAAAAACTGGAAAGTTGTTTTTCGGATTTAGATGTCAACTTCAAGTATAAAAAGGGTGGACTTATAACAGATATTCTAAACTATGACAGAAAACTCATATATACTTGCGGACCTGATGTCATGATGTATGCCATAAGAGATGAAGCTTTGAATAGAGGTATAGATATATACCTGTCCTTAGACAAGAGAATGGGCTGCGGATTGGGAGCATGCTTATCCTGTACTTGCAAGACCAAGCATGGAAGAGTTAGATCCTGTAAAGAAGGTCCTGTATTTAAAGGAAGTGATTTAATTGAATAGACTTAAAACAAATGTGCTGGGAACGCAGTTCAAGAATCCTATAATTGCAGCTTCGGGGACTTACGGTTTCGGCGAAGAATATAAAAATTATTACGATCCGTCAATATTGGGAGGAATTTCTTCCAAGGGATTGACATTAAACGCAAAGCCGGGCAATGACGGCGTTAGAATTTGGGAAACGCCCAGCGGTATTTTAAATTCCATAGGATTGGAAAATCCCGGAGTTGAATATTTTTGCAAAAATATATTGGAAAGTATGAATGAATTGGGTACAAATATTTTGGTGAATCTCGGAGGAAACACCATCGATGAATATTTGAGGGCGGCGGAAATGCTCAATGGCTATGATTTTTTCGCCATTGAACTCAATATTTCCTGTCCTAATGTAAAAGAGGGCGGAATGGCATTCGGAATTGAAGCGGAAACCTCTGCGGAAGTCACATCAAAAGTAAGAAGCGTGACGGATAAAAAACTCATAGTCAAGCTTTCACCCAATGCCAGAGATATAGTGGAAAATGCAAAAGCTGTGGAAGAAGCCGGAGCAGATGGATTATCTCTTGTCAATACATTTCTGGGAATGGCGGTGGATTTAAAGACGGGTAAACCTGCCTTTGAAAATGTATATGCCGGACTTTCAGGACCCGCAATTAAACCAATAGCCTTGAGAATGGTGCATCAGGTTTGCAAAAATGTAAACATTCCAGTAATAGGAATGGGCGGAATCACTACAGGCACCGACGTTATAGAATTCATTATGGCAGGAGCAAGTTTGGTGGAAGTAGGAACAGCCAACTTCATGAATCCCATGGCTATGAAGAACATCATCCATGAAGCGGAAGAATATCTGCGAATTAAAGACACTACAATAGGTGAAATCTGGAGAACTTTAATTTAATCTTATCATTTTGTACTTTATAAAAGTCATAAAGTGATGTATAATAAAATTGCATCAAAGTATTTACCATAGATCAGAGCAAAGAAGGTTAGGATTTTGAGTTTTTCATCACTTGTAAAGGCTGAGCTTGCAAAGACCCGGGTTGAGGGGAATTGTGACGTCATAGCAGAAATAGCGGGGTTTGTACCAATGTGCGGTTCTTTAAAATTTACCGGTGATGGAATGATACTTGGCTTTAATACAGAGAGTGCACCGGTTGCAAGGAGGTTGTTCACTTTTTTGAAGAGATATTATTCCGACGAAGTGAACGTGAAGTTTTCCAGATCCAAGCAACTTAAAAAGAACAACATATATTCCATAGTGCTTGAAAATGAAAGTGAAACCAAAATGTTGCTTGACGACATAGACTATCTGAGAGGTGCAAACGTATTTATGCCGAATTATGCACCTGATAAGATATTGAAAGATACCTGTTGCAAAAAATCCTATGTCCGAGGAAGCTTCCTAGGGGCAGGATCAGTTTCCGATCCCAAGAAGTACTACCATCTTGAGTTTGTGTGCAACAATGAAACACACAGTAAATTTTTAAGTGAGATAATAAACGGTTTCGGATTTAAATCAAAAATTATAATCCGAAAGGAAAATTACATAGTGTATTTAAAAGAAGCTGAACAGATTTCCGATCTGCTCAGTCTTATGGGGGCACATAAATCCACCCTTGAATTTGAAAATATAAGAGTTTTCAAAGACGTCAACAATCAGGTAAACAGAATTGTAAATCTGGAAAATGCCAATTTAAACAAGATCGTAGACACACGCATAAGACAACTGAGGGATATAAAATATATAGATGAACACTTGGGAATCCATAAATTACCCAAAAATTTGCAGGAAATTGCTTTGCTTCGAATGAAGGATGAATCACTGAGTCTTAAAGAACTTGGGACGAAGCTTAATCCGCCCATCGGTAAGTCGGGCGTAAATCACAGATTTGCAAAAATTAAAGAAATTGCTGATAAATTAAGGAGTGAAACACATGGTTGAGAAGACAATTACATTAAAGAATGAAGATGGATTACATGCTAGAGCGGCAGCTCTGTTTGTGAGATCGGCAAATAGATTTCATTCAGAAATTACGATTACCGCTCATGAAGAAAGCGTTAATGGTAAAAGCATCATCGGCATTATGTCTCTTGGCGCAAAGAACAACGAAGAAATCAGCATAAGAGCTCATGGCTCAGATGAAACTGAAGCAATTGACAAATTGATCTCGTTGGTAGAAAATAATTTTATAGAATAAACATCAAAGAGTTTTAATTTTATTAAAGCTCTTTCTTTATATGAGTTTAAATGTTTTGACAAGGATGATATTTTGAATAATTTTGTTAATTTGCATGTGCACAGCGAGTATTCTCTGCTGGACGGATCTGCAAGGATAAAGGAAATAGCGAAAAAAACTAAGGAATTAGGCATGAATAGTGTCGCTCTCACGGACCACGGCAATATGTACGGCACCATAGTCTTTTATAAAGCCTGCAAGGAAGAGGGAATAAAGCCTGTAATCGGATGTGAAATATATGTGAGTGATGGATACTATCAAAAATTCGACAAGGATATGGCAAGATACCATTTGATTTTGCTTGCGGAAAACAATCAAGGATACCAAAATCTCATGAAGATAGTTTCCGAAGGTTTTGTTAATGGGTACTACTATAAACCCAGAGTGGATAAAGATATTTTGAGGAAATACAGTGAAGGGATCATCGCCACATCAGCATGTCTTGCTGGAGAAGTTCAGAGAAAATTAAATTACAATGACTACGAGGGAGCGAAAAAAGCCGCCCTTGAATATCTGGATATATTCGGAAAGGATAATTTTTTCCTTGAACTTCAGGATCATGGAATATTCGAACAAAAACAAGTGAATAAACAATTGAAAATTTTATCTGAAGATCTGGGGATAGGACTTATTGCCACAAATGACGTTCATTATTTAAATAAGAGTGATTCCTATGCTCATGACGTTCTTTTATGTGTCCAAACAGGTACTACCGTCAGTGATGAAAACAGAATGAAATTCCAGACGGATGAGTTTTATTTAAAGGGTTACGATGAAATGCACGAGCTTTTTCCGAACAATGAAGAAGCCTTGGAAAACACACAGAAGATAGCTGACAGATGCAATGTGGATATTGAGTTTCACAATCTCCACCTCCCTCATTTTGATATTCCTGAGGGATATACCAAGGAATCCTATTTAAGACGGTTAGTTGAGGATGGAATCCAACAGAGATATAAAAGAGTTGATGAAGAGATAAAGTCTCGTGTGGAATATGAACTTGACACCATCATCAAGATGGGATACACGGATTATTTCTTGATAGTGTGGGATTTTATAAGATATGCAAAGAGCAAGAATATAATGGTTGGACCGGGAAGAGGTTCAGCTGCAGGTTCAATAGTATCTTATGCTTTAAGGATAACCGATGTAGATCCTATGAAGTTCGCACTTCTTTTTGAAAGATTTTTAAATCCGGAAAGAGTTTCCATGCCAGATATTGATATAGATTTTTGTTACGAGCGACGAGAAGAAGTAATAGATTATGTAATAGATAAGTACGGCAAGGAGAACGTAGCGCAGATAGTAACTTTCGGTACCTTGGGGGCAAGAGGGGGCATAAGGGACATAGGTAGAGCACTTGATATAAGTTACGGAAAAGTTGACTATATTGCAAAGCTTGTGCCCAACGAATTGAATATGACGATTGCAAAGGCTTTGGATATAAATCCTTCCCTTAAAAAGGAATACGAGGGTAGCGAAGAAATACACACACTAATTGACACAGCATTGAAGGTGGAGGGTCTTCCACGACATACATCTACCCATGCCGCAGGTGTGGTGATATCCAAGGATGCTATAACCAACTATGTTCCGTTGACGAGGAACGGCGAAATAATAGCAACTCAATTCAACATGACGGAGTTGGAAGAACTGGGACTTTTGAAGATGGACTTCCTGGGACTTAGAACATTGACGGTCATAAGAGATGCATTGTTTTTAATAAAGAAAAACCATGATGTGGACATTGACTTTTCAAATATGACTTTGGATGAGCCCAAAGTTTTGGAGATGTTTGCCAAGGCGGAAACCTTGGGGGTATTTCAATTTGAATCCTCGGGAATGCGAGCCTTTTTAAAGGAATTGAAACCCGATGCCTTTGAAGATTTGGTAGCTGCAAATGCCCTGTTCAGACCGGGACCCATGAATCAAATACCGAAATTCATAGAATCGAAGCACAACCCTGAAAAAATAAGCTATATCCATCCGGCACTGGAAAAGATATTGTCGGGAACCTATGGATGTATAGTCTATCAAGAGCAGGTAATGCAGATAGTCCAAAAAATCGGCGGATATTCCTTGGGACGAGCGGATCTTGTAAGACGTGCCATGTCCAAGAAAAAGATGTCCGTCATGGAAGAAGAAAGACAGAACTTCATATATGGGAAATTTGAAAAGGGGAAAAAACTCTGTTGCGGTGCTGTTGAAAACGGAGTAGATGAAAAAAGTGCAAACAAAATCTATGATTTGATGATAGACTTTGCCAACTATGCTTTCAACAAATCTCATTCAGTAGCATATTCAGTAGTTGCTTACTGGACTGCATATTTGAAGTACTATTATCCCACTGAATTTATGGCTGCACAAATTTCATCACACATGGGTAATATGAACCAAGTTGCTCTGTATATAGAAGAATGCACAAGATTAGGCATAGAAATTTTGCCCCCGGATATAAATAAAAGTTACAAAAAATTTGCCGTTGAAAAGGGCAAGATAAGGTTCGGACTCAAGGGAGTCAAAAATTTGAGCACGAATTTTATCGACGCCATAGTCGAAACAAGAAAAAACGGAGAATATAAATCTATAAAAGACTTCATTGAGAGAATTGCAAAGAACTATCCCCACGCAATTAACAAGAGATCTACGGAGTACTTGATAAAATCAGGGGCACTGGACAGCCTTGGGGGTAGAAGATCTCAGTACTTGGCAGTTTATGAAACCTATATAGATAATTCCATTTCCAATGTGAAGAATAATTTAAAAGGGCAATTTTCACTTTTTGACGTGGAAGACAGCAAAGAAAGACTTCCGGACATAAAAGATTTCAATATGCGTATGAAATTGGAGATGGAGAGGGAAATCCTGGGTATGTACATATCTGGACATCCTCTTGATGCTTATAAAGATTTGATAAAAACCCTTAAAGTGACAAATGTGAACTCCATTAATGAAAGATACAAAGATCCCAACACACAGGGGAATATGAGCGTGCGAGTGGCAGGCATATTGAAAAATAAAAAAACTTTGATCACCAAGCAGAAAAAAATCATGGCATTTGCAAACCTTGAAGATCTCTATGGACAGATTGAATTGGTCATATTCCCGACGATTTACGAAAGAGAAATGGATAATATAGCTGATGATTTAATAGTCTTGGTTGAAGGGCATATACAGCATTCTGAAGTTGAAGAACCTAAGATTTTAGTGGACTCCATAAAAAAGCTGAAGGAGCCCTCAAAGAAAAAACTGTATATTTCCTTGAAAAATTCCAAGGATGAAAATATGAAAAAACTTTTCATATCCATACTTAAAAAATACAAGGGAAATGTGCCCGTTGTATTTTATTATGAAGATACAAAAAAAGGATATGGGCTTGGACGTGATTGTTGGGTAGAGGAAGATAAATTTGAAGATTTGAAACTGGATATTTTAAAATATTTGGAACAAGACCCTTCTAAGATAATATTAAAGTAGGTGTATTATGGAAAAAATTGGAATATTGACAAGTGGCGGAGATGCGCCGGGAATGAACGCTGTAATAAGAGCCGTAGTCAGAACCACAATAGGTATGGGTCATGAAGTCTACGGAATAAAGAACGGATATGAGGGCCTTATTAATGGAGAGATAAACAAACTGGTTGAATCATCCGTTGCAGATATAATTCAAAGAGGAGGAACGATCCTGGGGACATCACGCTCGGATAAATTCATGACTGAAGAAGGTCTGAGAAGAGCCTTGAGTATGATAGAGGTGTTCGACATAACCAAACTGATTGTGGCAGGAGGAGACGGTACGTTAAGAGGAGCAAAAAGCCTTGCCGAAAGAGGTGTGGATGTGATAGGAATTCCCCTGACAATTGACAATGATATGGGATATACGGATTATACCATCGGATTTTTTTCGGCGGTGGACACGGTTACAGAAGCCATATCTAAGATTAGAGATACCACGGAATCACACGGCAGAGCCCATGTGGTGGAAGTAATGGGAAGAAATTGCGGTGACATAGCACTTTACAGCGGGCTGGCATCAGGAGCCGAAACTATAATAGTACCTGAAAGAGAGCCGGATTTTGACGATATAGCACGCAGAGCCATAATGAGCAAAAAAAGAGGTAAAAGACACCACATAATAATAATGGCGGAAGGTGTGGGAGATGCCCATGAGTTGGCGGAAAAATTCAGCAAACTGACAGAAATCGAAACCAAGGTCACGATCCTCGGGTATTTACAAAGAGGAGGAAGTCCCAATATAGTGGACAGAATGACGGGATCGAAGATGGGTCATGATGCGGTGGAGTTTATTTTGGATAACTTCGGAGGATACGCAATAGGAATAAAAAACAGTGAGGTACAAGTGTTTGATCTTGATGAAGCTGTCGAAGCAAAAAAAGAATTCCGAGACGACTTGACGGAAGTCATCAAATCCATATCCATATAAAAAAATAGTGTAAAAATTTCTATCAGCTTATCTTTATTAAGATAGGCTGATATTTTGTTGTTGCAGAAATAATAAAATATATTTTCCGGTAATAACAGAATCTCTTTTTAATTTTCCAATTTTGCATTTCTGTATATTATTACAAGCAATTTATTATACAATACAAAATATTATTGCGAAAAAGTTATGTTGTGATAGAATATTTTAGCGGTGTTAAATAATTTTGAAGAAAGAGGTGTAATTATTCAATTCTAATATTTATGTATGCAGTTGTTTGTTACTAATTTAAGAAAATAAATAAGGAGATTTAAATATGAATAATAATGCAAAAAAGAAACACGAGAGGTAGTGTGAAATAGTTTGTGTTCCATCCATCCTCTTAAGGATTTTTGATGGAT
>CAYFRD010000042.1:0-10685 GCA_964345555.1 uncultured Peptoniphilus sp.
ATTGGTAACCTTATGGCTTTTTTACTTTTACACAATTATATGGACTTTATCAAAACTTAGTAGTTTAACTTTATTTTATGGTTATAATTGCACAAAATATAGCGAACTTTATATTTTTACATATTTTAAAAGTATTTTATATTTGTTAATATATATAAAGGTGATTTAATGAAGAAATTTTTATCTTTGATGCTTATCCTTATTTTTTCAGCGGGGTGTTCTGCAAAGACCGAGCAGTTGGAAAAATATGAGATTTCACTATTTGACGCTTTTGATACATATACGGTCTTTGCAGTGTACGAAGACAGCGAGGAAAGAGCAAAGGAGCATCTCGACAAAATAAAGGATAAGTATGAATACTACCATAGAATATTTGACGGATTTAATACTTATGACGGTCTGAATAATTTAAAGACCGTAAATGACAATGCGGGGATAAAAAGTGTAGTTGTAGATGAAGATCTTTATGACTTAATAGATTCCACAATGGCATTAAGCAAGAGGACGGATAAGTTAAATATAGCCATAGGGCCTGTGACTGCTCTCTGGTCTTCTTATAGAGATTTATACAACGAGGGCAAATCGTCTGAAGAGGTAAAAGCCATAATGGGAAATGAAATTCCATCGGAAGAGGAGCTGGCATCTCTTAGGCAATTGACAAACCAAGATGATATTATATTAAATAAAGAAGATGGGTCCATATTTTTGAAAAAAGAGGGAATGAAGCTTGATTTAGGTGCTGTTGCTAAAGGCTATGCCACAGAACGGGTTGCGGAGTTTGCAAGAGATGAGTTGGGCGTTGAGTCCATGGTCATATCTGCGGGAGGAAATGTCAGATTTGTGGGCAAACCGCCAGGAAGGGAAAAATATAAGGTGGCAATTGATCACCCTGATGAAACGCAGGATTACCTGGCTGTTTTAGAAGTTTCGGATACATCTGTTGTGACCAGTGGCGACTATCAGAGATTTTTCATGTACAATGGAAAGAGATACTCTCACATAATTGATCCGAGGACTTTGAAACCTTCTGATAATTACAGATCTATGTCCGTCATTACAGAAGATTCTTTTATGGCTGATTTTTTATCTACGGTATTGTACTTGACCCCGGAAGAGGAGATTGAGAACTTAAGAAATGAGTTTGAGGTTGGAGTTCTATGGATGAAGAATGATGAAGTTGATGAAACGGATGATGTGAGAGAGTTAATGGAGGACTAAATGAGAAACAATGTAAGAGGATTGGTTTTTCATATTTTTATAACAATAATTTTATTTTTGTTCAATATATTGATAGGATTTAGCGATACCCTTTCGGGGTTTTTATATGGCAATATAATATTTAAAATTATACTGGCATTGATACCTATGATATTGTACTTTAACTTTTCAAAGGCAATGAACAAGAGGGTTTCAAAAAAACTGGATTTTCTGACAGGGAATTTAATAATATTGATCGCATTGATTTTATTCGTACCCGCTTTTTTAATGGATGGAATAGATATGTTTAAAATGAATATTGCTGAAAGTCTGTGGAAGTTCCCTTTGGATTTATTTTTGATGCCGGGGTTGTTTTCCTTTCAGCTCTTGGGATTTGGGTATAATATGGCGACTTTGGTGCTGTCAGCTGTGATACCCGGGTTGATCTACGGCATTTCCATAAGAAGATCCAGGGCGAAAATTCACAGGAGAAATAAAATAATGGAGATTAAGCGTAGAAGATGAAGAAAAATTTTTTGATAATTTTAGTGTTTGTTGTTGTTTATTTTGTATATTTTATTTATGGCGGACAATCTCATCAAGTTGAAGACTCCACCTTTGAATCGGCTATAATAACCAAAGTAGTCGATGGAGACACAGTATATTCTGACAAAGGAGAAAAGATAAGGATAATAGGTATCAATGCTCCTGAAATAGACGATAAGGAACCTTTATCCGAGGAATCTCTGGATTTTGCGAAGAGATACTTGCTTAATAAGAAAGTTTACATTGAAAACGACGTGGAAGTTTTTGACCAATATGACAGGAAATTGGCATATATTTGGATAGACAAGCCGGAGGATTTAAGCTATGAAAATATCAAGAACTTAAATTATTCCGCTATGAGTTTAAACAAAGGGTTATCAAGGACATATACCTTTGAACCGAATGTAAAATACAAAAGAGATTTCAAAAAAGCACAGAAAGAAGCTCGTGATTTGGAGATAGGAATGTGGAAAATATCCAAAGAGGGAACAACTAGAGGAAATGAATTGAGGTAAATTATGGAAGAAAAGAAACAATTATATGATGTCGTCATAGAAGCTCTTGAAAATATAGGAGTGAATATACAGGATTTAGTTGCAATAGTTTACGACCTTCAAAAGAAGTACAACGAAGATATAAGTATGAAGGATTGTGAGGAAAATTTGCTGAAAGTCTTGGAAAAAAGAGAAGTTATAAACACGGTGTTGACAGGTCTTGCCATAGACAAAATGGTTCAAGAGGGAAAATTTCCCGAACCTATCCAATCTGTCATCAAACGAGATGACGGACTATACGGAGTAGATGAAATACTTCCCTTGGGAATTGTAAATCTGTACGGAACCATAGGAATTACAAATTTTGGATACTTGGACAAGAAAAAACCGGGCATAATAAATGAAATAGACAAGAGAAAAAAAGACGGATACCACGTCACAACCTTTACAGACGATATAATTGCAGCCATCATAGCTGCTTCGGCGGCGAGAATCGCCCATGGACAAAGGCTTGAAGAAGAAAATAACTAGGAAAATACAAAAACAGGTTCATTAATAAAGCGAACCTGTTTTATTATGAGAAAATTTATGCGTGGTAATGATATAATAGAACTATGATTAAACTTGATTATGTACCTGCGACGAACTATAAAATTTATCAAGATGATTTGAATTTTAAATATACTACAGATTCATTGATCCTGTCATCCTTTGCAAAACCTGGAGGAGTATGTGTTGACTTGGGTTGCGGAAGCGGAATTTTATCTCTGCGGTTAATAGATAAATCGGCAAAATTCATAAATGTCGATGCAAATAAAGAAGCTATTTCGCTACTGGACAGATCTGTGCAAGTAAATGGACTTGAAGATAAAATAAAAAATTACATATGCGACATAGGTTCCATAGATGAGATTATCGCCAGAAATTCCGCGGATACGGTTTTGACCAACCCACCTTATTACAATGACGGATTAAGAGTTAAAAGTGAGAGTCTGGATAAAGCGAGATATAGCGAGAATTTTGAATTATTTGTAGAAGCGGCAAGCTATGCTCTAAAGGACCTGGGCAAATTCTACATGGTTATATCTGCAGGCAGGATGATCGATGCTTTGGAGATATTAGTATCGAAGAGAATTGAACCGAAGCGGATAAGATTTGTCAAGAAAAATGCTATTTCAAGACCCAAGCTCATGCTCATAGAAGGTGTAAAGTATGCAAAGAGGGGATTTTTCTTTGAAAGTGATTTTTTCCTTACGGAGGGTGAGGGAATAAGTGAAGATTTAAGAGAGGTTTACAGGAGAGTATGATATATTTTTGTGCGACACCCATAGGAAATCTAAAGGACATAGGGATTAGAACAATTGAAATATTAAGGCAAGTGGACTTGATAGCTTGTGAGGACACAAGAGTCAGCGTTAAATTGTTAAATGAATACGGAATTAAGAAAAAACTCATATCCTATCATAAATTCAACGAAAGGGCAAAATCAGACGATATAATAAAACTTGCATCGGATAATGACATAGCCATAATAACAGATGCAGGACTTCCGGGGATAAGCGATCCGGGAAGCGTGCTGATCAAGAGGTTAATAGAAGAAGATATAGAATTCAGAGTGATTCCCGGAGCAAATGCCGCATTGACTGCCATTGTATTATCAGGATTGAGTACAGATCACTTTTTATTCTATGGATTTTTGGACTCCAAGAGTTCCCACAGAAAAAAAGAACTGGAGCAGCTTAAATCCTTTAAATACACGATTATATTCTATGAATCACCTTACAGAATCGAGGAAACCCTTGCGGATATGTTTGAAATACTAGGGGATAGAAACATATCAATAAGCAGGGAATTGACAAAACTCTATGAAGAAACCATCAGAGGTAAATTAAGTGAAATGATGGACACCGAGATCACTCTAAAGGGAGAATTTGCAATTGTGGTTGAAGGCTCAAAGAATGAGGAAGTTCTTGACTTGGAAAAACTTTTAAAGGATAAGATCAATTCCGGCATGAGCAAATCTAAGGCTGTAAAAGAACTTGCAAAGGAACACGGAATATCCAAGAACGAACTCTATAAGTTGAGCTTAGAGGTAAAAGATGAATAACATACAGGAAATGGAAAGAGAAATAAAAAATCTCAATGACGGTTTAAAGAATAAATATAATGATTTTTTCACTATGGATAAAACGGAATTTAAAAGCGAAGTTCTTCAAAAAATAGGAAAGAACTACAAGCTCAAAAAACTGGAGAAAAATTCCTTGAAAAAGTTCGGTCTTGTGGTGGGAGTTGACGGTTCTGTCAACAAGGTTGGCGGAGATTTCCCTCACTATGTGGAGGTCTATCAGGCTCTTGCAAAACCCACAAAGGGACAGGATTTATACGAAAATGAAATATATACACCTCTAATGGGGAAAATTGGGGAAGAAATCGGGGAGCAGAGCAAAAGAGAGAAGCTTTTAGCACAAATTGAACTTCAAGCTGCTATCGACTCCATAGATTTTCACAGACCGGATATGCTGATGATGGATGGTGGACTTATCAGGTACAAAATAAATGACAGAGACAGATATATGGAACTTATAGAAAAATGTGAAGACAGTAACATAATCCTGATAGGAGTTTTAAAAGAGTTAAAAACCAATGTAATATCAAGAGCATTGGAATATGAAAATTCAATTTTTGACAGAGAACTTCTCTACGGAAAATTGGAAATAGGAGATTTTATAGAAATTTACGACGAATTTAACAAAAAATCCGGAGAAAATGAAGGGGAATTGACTTCGGGATTTTTGAGAACTTCAAATTCCGCCATGGCGATAGGCATAGACATATTGCAATCTCAAAGACAGCATTTAAAGGACGTCGCTGAACTTGTATATACACTCACACCATACAACTCACGAGGGGTACCGCTATGGCTTGATATAGTGGATAAAGAAGTCAAGATTACCGATGTGCTTATAAAATCTATGTTGGAAGAATACTTGGACAGAGATATTTATGAGAGATTTTTTATAACGGAAAGAGATAGGAGAGGTATATGAAAGTAGTGGGCATAACCACCGGTCAAGAAGTATATATAGGTTCAAGAGAAAGAAACTTCAGAATGAACGAGTTTTTAATAGTGGAAGATGAAGTGCAAGGAGATTTACTTGGAGAAATTGTAGAAGCAAAAACCTTTAACAGATTCATACCTCTAAATATCGGGGGAGATTTCGTAGACTCATCAGTTTTGGAATCTTTAAGAGCAATGGGATACGACGTAAGTGAAGAAACTATCTATATAGGCAAGCTTAGATTTTTAAAGGAAGCCCAATACCCCATACTCACAGGTAGTGATGTCAGAATTCCCAAATTTGAAGAAATTCAAAAAATAATAGCACCCACAAAACCCGAAGAGGGATTGCTACTGGGTATAATAAGAAATTCCGACGCTTTGACAGGAGACATGGATGCAGAATACAAAGACCTCATGGATATATACGAAGAAGACAAATACGAAGAACAAAAAGATGTCCCCTTTATATTTGATTTCAAATCCATGCACGAATATCCTCACATAGGGATCTTCGGAGGATCCGGCTCGGGAAAAAGTTTCGGACTTAGAGTAATGTTGGAAGAGCTTATGAAGAAAAACATACCTACTGTTGTTTTGGATCCTCATTATGAAATGAGTTTCAAACTTAACTCGGATTCCAAGTATGCACAGGATTACAGCCATGTGTACGAAGAATATCAAATAGGCACAGATGTTGGAATAAAATTTGAAGATCTGTCAAGAGATGATATAACCAAACTTTTAAACACATCATCTCATCTCACAGAACCAATGGTCAATGTAGTGAGCACATTATTTGTAAAAGGATCGAACTATTATTCATTCTTTCAAAAACTCAACAATCTCTTAGCGGCACAAGATGCAGGCGGGTTGGATAAAATAGAAGAAAAAATATTTTATGCAGAAGATGAAATGCAAAAAAAAGAATGGGAAGACAGAAAAAGACTTTATGAAAAATATGACAAGTCTTGTCCGAGCGCCTCTGTAAGAGGTGTGTTATGGAGACTTGCAAGACTTTTTAACGAGGGAATTTTCAACAAGGACATAACTCCCATAATAGATAGTTTGAAATCTGGAAAGTTGATTGTAATTCAAGGGTCAACAAGGATGATACAGGTTTTTTCCACCTATCTTTTAAATAAGCTTTACATGAGCAGAAGAGATTACAGGGAATCCAAATTCACAAAAAATGTGGAAGAAGATTTTTTTCCACCTTTTATAATAGTAACAGACGAAGCACACAACTTTGCACCTAAAGGATTTGAAACTCCGTCTAAGTCAATAATAAGAGAAATAGCACAGGAAGGAAGAAAGTACGGAGTATTTCTCATACTTGCCACACAAAGGCCCACACTCTTGGACGAAACCACGACAGCACAGTTAAACAGTAAATTCATATTCAGAACGGTGAGGGCATCGGATATCGACACAATTAAAGAAGAAACGGACATAAGTATTGATGAATCCAAGAGATTGCCTTATCTGACCACGGGAGATGTATTTATTTCTTCGGCGAAACTGGGTAGAACGTCTTATGTGCGAATAAGAGCTGCACATACTAAATCTCCACACAAGGAAAACCCCTTTGATGAACTGAGAAGCATTTCCAATAAAGAAAACAAAGAGTTTCTAGAATATATAAAGGAGTACTTGCCCATATATCCAAGCTTGAATTCCCTGGATATAATCAAAGAGATAAATGCAAAATTTTTTAAAAACTACAGCTTCGACCAATTTAATCTAAAACTGCAAGAATTGGAAAAGGCGGGATTTATAGTTAAAGACAGCGAAAATTTCTTAGGAGAGAGATATATTTTAGCAGAAGAGGAAAAAAAATAAATAATTTATGGTAAAAAATGATATTTATAGTATAATATAAAAAAGTTGCCATAAGGCAAAATTTAAAACAAAGGTGATATTATGGAATTTGGTATTTTATCGATAGTTCCTCCTATAGTTGCAATAGTTCTATCATTGATAACAAAAGAGGTAATAACCTCATTATTATTTGGAATTCTTGCAGGGGGGTTAATTTTTACAGGAGGAGATGTAATAGCTGCATTTGAATCCGTTTTCGGATTGATGGGTGAAAAACTGGGAGACAACTCTCTGATGGTTATGTTCCTCGCACTTTTAGGCTCTCTTGTAATGGTCATGAATATGGCAGGAGGATCCTTTGCCTACGGGCAATGGGCCAGCAAGAAAATTAAAAGCAAGCCTGCAGCAAAACTCGCAACGGTAGCTTTAGGAATGTTGATTTTCATAGACGATTACTTCAACTGTTTGACCGTAGGAGCGGTAATGAAACCCATCACCGACGAAAACAAAATCTCCAGGGCAAAACTAGCTCACATGATAGACTCTACGGCAGCACCGGTATGTATAATTGCACCAATATCCAGTTGGGCGGCATCTGTAATTGCAATCATAGGAGATACAGGAGTTGAAAATCCCATGGGCAAATTCTTGGGAACCATTCCTCTCAATGCCTATGCAATACTGACTTTAACTTCAATGATTTACTTTGCTTTTTCAAAGACGGAATTGTTCAGTATGGAAAAATATGAGAGAAATGACACTTCGATCATGGTTTCAGATGAAAAATTGGGATATTCTCACTCCGATAAGGGGAAGGTATTAGACCTTGTACTTCCAATTATAACACTAATAGGAGTTACAGTTCTAATGATGCTCAGAACCGGCGGATATTTTGCGGACCCGTCAATAGGAATGGGTGCCGGATTTGGAGATGCAGATGTAAACCTGTCGCTGGTAATAGGATCTGTTGTTGCGATAATTGTTGCATTTATAATGTATATTCCAAGACAACTTCTCACATTTAAACAATTTATGGACGGAATAATAGAAGGAATAAAATCCATGATCAGTGCGATAGTAATACTTACACTTGCATGGACCATAGGTGGCGTCACAAGTGATACATACTTAAACACAGGGGGATATATCGCAGGAGTTATACAGGAATCCACGATGCCGATGTGGATTTTACCGTCAATAATATTCATAGTTGCTTGTTTCCTATCGTTCTCAACGGGAACAGCATGGGGAACTTTCGGTATACTCGTGCCTATAATGGTGCCCATATTAGTGCATACAAATCATATGCACTATCTTGAAATAGTACTTGCTGCAATATTTTCGGGATCTGTATTCGGAGATCACTGTTCACCGATATCAGACACCACCATACTCTCTTCGGCAGGTGCGGGCTGTGATCACATAATACACGTATCAAGTCAGATACCTTATGCCGTCATAATCGCAATAGCATCCATAACAGGATTCTTAGTGGCAGGAGTCACCGGTATGAATATGTTGGTAGTGCCGGTAGGTCTAGTAGTAATGTTTACAGTTATAATAATATCTCAAAAAATTACAATCAACAAACTTGGCAAAGCATAAAACATAAATGTAATTTTATGAATTAATCAAAAAAGAGTTGTGGATATTTCACAACTCTTTTTTGATGTATGTTTATTCAAGCTGGCTAATTACTTTTGTATTATTTATAATGAATTCTTCGAGATATTTTTCGAATGTTGAAAGATTTTCTTGAATGGAAGGTCTGGTAAAAATATTTTTTATTTTGTAAATGGTTCTTGATGGAGGAGGATTACTCAAAGTTGATATTTTAATTTTTTTAGTTTCATTGTAGGAAAGAGCAACTTTTAAGGGAACAATTGCCCAAGAACCCGTTCTATCTAATAAATTAAATATCAAACCTGATGTATCTACTTTTAATTGTATTTTTGATTTTGTACCGAACCAATAATCGTGCCATATTTGAAAATCCTCTCCCCAATCTAACTTTAATTCATAGTTTGCATTTAACATTGCCGGACTTATAGTTTCTTCGTATTTCGAATCAAAGCTGCTGATTAAAACCATGTGCTCTTTGAACATAGGAGTAGCTATTAAATCCTGTGATTCTTTTAATCTGGATACAAGACCTAAATCTATATCGTTTGATTCTACTAAGTCACATATAGTTAAGGACCAATGTGAGCTTATATTTAATTTTATTTTTGTGTTATTTTCTATAAATTTCTTAAAAAGCTTGGGCAGAATATATATGTTTAGACTGTCTACAGCACCTAAATTTAATGTTTGATTGACATCGTTATTTTTCCAATTTTCTACTTCTTTTTTTAAATTTACAGTTTTCTTAGCTAAGGTTAAAAATTCTTCTCCCTTAGGAGTTAAACTTATAGTTCTTTGTCCCTACTGTCTGTTTATCAATTTTGTTTGAAGTCTTTCTTCAAGTTTAGTAATTCTGTAAGAGACTGTTGATTGAGATAAAAACAGTTTTTCTGAAGCACCGGTGATACTTTTTGTTTCAACTATTGCTAAAAATATTTCGATATCAAATAAATCCATAAGCCACCTCTTAATATCGATAAATTAAGTAATTATTTAATTTATCGATATTATACAATAATTTTATGAATTATTCAATTAATAAAAGCTCTGACATAATTTAGACGTAAAAGGTTTTCATAATTTATTTTATTTAAGTAGGAGGTATGTTATGGTAGCTAGCACAAGTCTAATTTTAACGTGGGGATTTTATATTTTTTTAAGTGTTTTTCCTGCAATTTATCTTTATGTAATTAAAAAATAGTTTTAAGGAGGATTAGTTATGTCTAATACAATGATTTATTTTATTATAGTTGTTGCTTTTATGCTTGGATTGTTTATTTTTGGACTATATGTATCAAGGACAATAAAAGATCCTGACGATTGGGTTGTAGCTAATCAAAGTTTAGGAATAATTCCTTTATCCGGTACATATTTTGCAACTATAGTATCGGCAACATCAATAGTAAGTTACTTAGGATACTATTATCTTGAAGGATGGCCTGGAATGTGGAATTTTGCAGGTACATTGCTTACTTCATTTTTAGCTGCAATATGGGTTGCTCGTAAGATGCGTTCTTTCGGTTTTACAACAGTGCCGGAATACATATACAAGAGATTTGGAAGAGCACATTCTCTTTTGGCATGTTTTGTAATTTTAATAGGAGCAATTACATTAATGGCAGCACAAATCAAAGCTTCAATAGCTGTTATGAAACCTTTTGTATCATGGAGTGATATTACGATAAGTATTATAGTTCTTGTAATATTTGTTGCTTTTACTGCCCTTGGAGGAATGAAAGCTGTTGCTTGGACTGATACTATTTGTGCATATATAATAATCATAGGTGTTTGGGCTATGGCAATAAGCTATCTTATGAAACTTGGTGGATTTGGAGAACTTATGACAGGAGTTCAAGCTATTAATCCTGATTATGTAAAAGCTTTTTCGAGCAATATGGATAGGATATACTAAATAGGACAATTTCATTCCGAACATGATATATTAA
>CAYFRD010000043.1:0-10005 GCA_964345555.1 uncultured Peptoniphilus sp.
ATTGTGTACCAATCTCACAAGCTTTTTTAAATTTATAGCTTTTATCTTTAACGCTAGAATCCATATTTTGTATTAACATTCTGTGCTTAGGTGTGACAACTAAATCGAATCTATCGCTTAAATATTTAATCATTTTCCCTTTGTATTTGTACTTTATTAAGTTTATTGGTTCTTGCCATTTAGGGATTTTAGTATCCGTATTTAAAGTAAATAGCAGGTCTTCATTGTTTAAATCCTTGAAATATTTCCACCCAACATTAGTAAGAACTTCCGTTTCTTTATCATAACAGTTGGGATGAAAGGGTGGAGCGGTGATACCTATTTTATAGTCTTTATAATCAAATACTCTGCCGTCTAAGTTTCTGCAAATTTCACTTGTTTTTAAATCAAGTGTTGAAAGTATTTCATATTTTTCAACACCTAATTCATCATAGGAGTTTTGCACAGCCTTTGAGTTAATGGCTGATGTTTCGGTATAGACAAGCCTTGATGCGTTGGATTTTGATACTTCAAACTTTTTGGCTATGTTTTTTACGGATTCATCAGGAGTGGCACCTCTTACAATATCTCTTGCAAGGTTTTCTTTCAAGGAGCCTGCTAGTTTATTTCCCCTGCCCCATATTCTTTTTGAAAATTCTCTTGAATCATTTGTCCAAGGTTCTTCCAATATCGTCTTTAATCGGTTTTTATCTACAGCTTGTATGTTTTTATATCCGCTTATTCTTTGAAGCTCGTATAATTCGTTGTAGTATCTTTTTTTATAGGTTTTACCTAAGTGAGAGAAGAGAAATGTAAAAATATAAAAAAGTATTAAATGAAAATTTAAACATAGACTTATTTAAAATTAGGATATTAAAAGATACCTATAAATAATATGTATTTTAACCGATTTATAATGAATACAGACAGAATTAAAAGTTGGATTTTATGAGATTTAAAGGTGGGTTGCAATAATTTTCGGCAATAAAAAATAACCATTCAATCAAGAATGGTTATTTTATGCCAATATACGGCTTAATACTAATGGCAGGGGTAGCAGGACTCGAACCCACGACACCTGGTTTTGGAGACCAGTGTTCTACCAACTGAACTATACCCCTTAATTTTACATATTCGTCATAACAACAAGATAAAGTTTACCAAATTTTTATAATTAAATCAAGTATCAATTTGTTTTTATGTAGTCCTTTATTTCTTCAAATTTTTTTTCTCCTATCCCTCCAACATTCATTATGTCCTCAATCTTGTTAAAGGTTTTATTTTCTCTATACTTTATTATTTTTTCAGCCATTTTGGGTCCAATTCCCGGTAAGTTTTGAAGTTCATTTATATCTGCGGTATTTATATTAACTTGTTCCATAGGATCGCTTGAAAATGTCGAATTCACACTTGTCTCGCCTATTGCAGGTATGTAAACTCTTTCTTCATCCTGAAGTTTTTTCGCCAAATTTATGTTGTCAATATCCGCATCTTCATACATGCCGCCGGCTGCATTTACAGCATCTATGACTCTTGCATCTGATTTAAGTTTTATCAGTCCGGGGTTTTTCACTTTGCCGCATATGTGAACATATATATCTTCGGGATCTTCATCTGAATTTTCAGTATTATCCACAGATTTTAATTTATCCTCGCTTATT
The DNA here is from genome assembly GCA_964345555.1 of uncultured Peptoniphilus sp. Lineage (GTDB taxonomy): Bacteria > Bacillota > Clostridia > Tissierellales > Peptoniphilaceae > Peptoniphilus_E. Next base: position 1,641 of record CAYFRD010000043.1, read on the forward strand.
TCAATTTCGGAAACCAGTTTGTTTGCATTGTTAAATGTGTGATTGTCATAGGTGACTTTTACAATGAATATAAGCAATACAAATAAAATTCCAAATAAAATTTTCTTTTGATTATCGAAAAAATCACCCATAATTAATCTCCTAATAATATTTATTAAAATCATTATACATCATTTTTCCCTTTTTATCATATGATATAATTTAGATGAGGTGAATTTATGGAATTTAAAGAAAAATTATATAAATATTCAGAACTGATAATAAAAAAGGGACTTCAAATTAAAGATGGAGATATTTTAGTAATAAGGTCTCAAGTAAAAAATATAGATTTTGTAAATATGCTTGCTGAAGCAGCCTTTAAAGAAGGTGCATCAGATGTGAAAATCAACTTCAGAGATGAAAATTTTTCAAAATTAAGATACGAATATGTTTCCAATGATGTGTTGAAGGATGTCCCTCAACATTTTGTCGATGAACAAAATTACTACATGGATAAAAAATCCAAATTCTTGTCCTTGACAGGCGAAGATCCAAATCTATTCAAGGATATTGATTCGGAAAAACTGAAAATCTCAATGATTGCAAATTCAACCGCACTGAAAAGCTTCAGCGATAAAATGATGAATAACGAAACTTCCTGGTGTGTTGCAGGAGCAGCTGTGGAAAGCTGGGCAAAGGTAGTATTTCCCGATTTGAATGAAGATGAAGCAATTTATAAATTATGGGATTTGATTTTTTACACAAGTAGAGTCAATTGTGAAAATCCTGAAAAGGAATGGGAAAAACATATATCTGATTTGAAAAAAAGAAGTGTGTTTTTAAATGAATCGAATTTTTCCATGTTCGAAATAAAAAGCGATAATGGCACTGATTTAAAGCTTCAAATGCCCAAAAACTACTTCTTTGCAGGTGCAGATGACACAAATGCATCAGGAGAAACATTTATTGCAAATATACCCACGGAAGAAGTCTTTTCCATGCCTCACAGGCTCGGAGTAGATGGCATTGTGTATAATACAAAACCCCTTAATTTAAACGGATCAATTGTTGATAATTTCTTTTTGAAATTTGCAGAGGGGAAAGTCGTGGATTTCGACGCCAAAGTCGGCTATGAAGTGCTTAAAAATCTTCTGGATACAGATGATGGAGCAAAAAGACTTGGTGAAATCGCCTTTGTTCCCTACGATTCTCCCATTTCAAATACAAATGTAATGTTTTATAATACGTTGTACGATGAGAACGCCTCCTGTCACTTGGCACTTGGCAAGGCCTATCCAAGTTCTATAAAGGGAGGAGATAAGCTTTCAGCTGAAGAACTCAAATCTTTGGGAGCAAATGATTCTCTCATTCATGTTGACTTTATGATCGGTGACAAAAGCACCAATATCTGGGGCTATACGGAGAAAGGAGAAAAAATACAAATTTTTAAAGACGGTAATTTCATCATTTAATAGGTTTAAGATTGAATCTCGAATAAGATATCTTGCAATTAAGTCTTAAATTAAAATTTTGTCCTAATCCTGAATCAATATTAAAATATGTATCCTTTATTTTATATAACCCTTTGGAATATTTTGGGAAAATTTTAAAATCATGATCTATTATTTGCCCAAAATAAGGTAATCTCACCTGTCCCCCGTGTTTGTGACCACTTAGTACTAAATCGTAATTTGCTGTTTTTGATGCTATAAATGTTTGGGGATTATGGCAAATTAAAATATTATATGATTTATTTGACGGTTCTTTAATTTTATTATTTTCAAAACTGATTCCGGATAAAAAAACTTTATCATCAAAAAGACTTAAACAAACATTTGAATTGTTTAAGTCTTTTATATTGTGTTCTTGAAGCAATGTATAAAATTTGTTTTTTAATTCGTTTTCAAGCTCATGATTTCCATTTACAAAATAAGTATCCTGTTCACAAAAACAATTAAAAAAATTGCTTGTATTCGAAAAATCGGATGTATTTCTTGATATTATATCTCCTGTTAAAAGTATTAAATGGGGATCAAAATCTTCTATACTCTTCTTTAATTCCCTTAAATCCACTAGAGCATTATTGTGAAAATCGGAAATCTGAATAATCCTTAAATCATTTTTTATTTTATTTGTATAAATATTATAAGTATATATCTTAAATTTTGAAATTTGAAAATAATTATATAAAAAAATAATAATTAATATAAATAATATTATCAATTAATGCTCCTGTTTTTTGATAGTTACAAAGCCTACAACTACTAAAATTAAACTTACAATTTGAGAAATCCTAAAGGCTCCTAGATACAGTGAATCGGTTCTTAATCCTTCTATAAGGAATCTTCCTATACCGTATATTATTAAATACAGGCTGAATATATTACCGTCAAATTTTTTCTTTTTGTACATATATAAATAGAGAAATAAAAATATTCCCACATCTAAGATTGATTCATATAAAAAAGTAGGGTGTACCATCAATCCATCAACTTCTATTGCCCATGGCAGAGTTGTTTCTCCTCCATGAGCTTCACCATTTATGAAATTGCCCCATCTGCCTATTCCCTGTGCCAAGGCAAGTCCAGGTGCCAATGTATCTGCCAGTTTAAAAAAAGAAAGCTTTTTCACTTTTGCAAAGATATAAAGGACAACCATACCTGTGAGTATTCCTCCATATATTGCAAGTCCTCCGTTTCTTATGGCAAACAGTTCATCTAAATGCTGTGAATAATAATCCCATTCAAAGGCCACATAATATAGTCGTGCACCGATTACTCCGAATAGTATTATATACAATGCAAGATCAGAAATAACTCCATCATAAAGCCCTTCTCTGTCGGCAAGTTTGCTCGCAAAATATATGCACAACGATGCCCCTATGGCGATAAGAACTCCATACCACATTACATCTATTCCCAAAATACTAAAGGCTACAGGATTAATTTTCATCGTCATACTCCTCTATTATGGCAACTCCGGAGCTTGTTCCTATCCTCGTCGCACCTGCATTTATCATTTCAAGAGCCGTTTTTAAATCTCTTATTCCTCCCGAAGCTTTAACTTGCATTTTTTCAGAAATATTCTCTCGCATAAGTTCTATATCCTTCACATTTGCGCCTTCTGTAGAAAATCCGGTAGATGTTTTTACAAAATCCGCTCCGGCTCTTGTGCATACTTCGCATGCTTTTACTATCTCTTCTCTATCCAGCATGCAGGTTTCAAGAATCACCTTAACAATCCTGCCTCCTGCTACCTTAACAATATTCTTGATTTCATTTTCCACCAAGTCGTATTTTTTAGATTTTAAAAATCCGATATTGATTACCATATCTATTTCATCCGCACCGTTTTCTACAGCATTTTTTACTTCGAATTCTTTGACCTTTGAATGAGATGCTCCTAAGGGAAATCCGATGACAGTACATACTTTTACATCGCTTTCAGCAAGCAATTCACTAGCAACAGCGACCCAGCAGGGATTTACACACACCGATTTAAAATCATATCTTACAGCCTCTTCACAAAGTTTTTTTATGTCTTCTTCCCTTGCCTCGGGTTTGAGGAGAGTGTGGTCTATCATCTTATTCAATTTCACTTGTTATCTCTCCTCCCCACAGTCTATAAATTCTATTTTCTTTAAAATCATAATCAACTTTGTCTAAAAGCTCCATTACTTTTTCATTTTTTTCACTGACAGGATATTCATCAGTGTTATCTATTTCTATAATGGAATGCTTTTTACATGATGTGACTTTGAAAAAGTGGTCAAATACCAACTCGGAACCTGTAAATTGGTCATTTTGTTTCGGCGCTCCTCCATCTATCAGAGCGACCCCTATCTTTTCCTTAATAGGTGGCAATTTTAGAATGTATTTTCTACACCAATAAACCTGTGTTCTGTCAACAAAATTCTTTGCAAGTCCGGCTAAGGAATTGAAGTATATGGGCGTTGCAAAAATTATCATATCGGCCTCTTCGATGTACTTGTACACTTCCGTCAAATCGTCTTTAACTATACAGAATGGCTTTTTTGCACAACCATAACAAGATATGCATCCACTGAATTTTAAATCTCTTAAAATAACTTCATTATATTCATCATTTTCCTTTAATATTCTCTTTTTAAAAATATTCAATAATTTATGAGTGTTTTTGTTTTTCCTTGCTGAACCCATAATTGCAAGTATTTTCATTAATTACTCCTCTTCCCAATTGGTGTAGACTTCCTGCACATCATCATTATCTTCTAAAGAATCGATTAGCTTCTCCAGTTTCTTAATATCTTCTTCATCGCTCAGAGATGAATAGTTTTGAGGAATATAGGTTATGTCAGATTGAATGAATTCATAACCTTCGTTTTCCAATCCGCTTCTGACTGCATGATAATCTTCGGGTTCTGTCAATATTTCAAAAACCTCTTCTCTTTCTATTACATCCATAGCTCCGTATTCTATAGCATGCATCATTAAATCTTCTGCATCTATATTTTCAGTTTTTTCAATACCGATTTGTCCTCTTTTATCAAACATAAAAGAAACGCAACCCGGCTGCCCGAGATTTCCTCCATTTTTATCAAATAAATGCCTTATATCCGGTGCTGTCCTGTTTCTGTTATCGGTCAGACATGCGACCATCACAGCTATCCCTGCCGGACCATACCCTTCATAAGTTATTTGTTCGTAATTTGCATCCGAGCCTTCTCCGCTTCCTTTTTTGATTGCTCTTTCTATATTATCATTAGGCATATTTTCTGCCTTTGCTTTATCGATTGCCACCTTTAATGAAGGGTTGTAGTTGGGGTCAGGTCCACCTTCTCTAACAGCTACTATTATATTTCTTCCAAGTTTTGTAAAAATTCTGCCTCTTTTAGCATCTTCCTTACCTTTTCTATTTTTGATATTATTCCATTTAGAATGTCCTGACATTTAAATCTCCCTTTCAAATAAATTTACATAAAATATTTTATCATAACAACCCTTAAATTTCATCTTCTCGCGGGTATAAAAAAACTTCCTGTACAGGAAGTTTTCAATCTACATTTACTATTTCTTTTCCGTCATAATATCCACAACTCGGACATACTCTGTGTGGTAATTTCGGCTCATGGCAATTAGAGCATTCTACCACGGTAGCTTTATTTAATCTATAAGAAGATGCCCTTCTCTTATTTTTTCTTTGTTTTGAAGTTTTTCCCTTAGGTACTGCCATTATTACACCTCCTCATCATTAAACAAGTCTAATATTTTTTCAAATCTCAAATCAATATTTGAATCATCTACGCAGTCACACGGACCATCATTTAAATTTTTGCCGCATTTTGGACATAACCCCTTGCAATCTTCATCACATAAATTCTTAAAGGGTTTATCGGTAATAATCTGAGATATTATTATATCGTCTAATTCAATTTCTTGATTAACAAGGTCAAAATATTGAGCGTCGGCAGAATCTTCATATTCAAGTTCACCATCAAGTTTAAAATAAGCCTTGAGCTCCGATGCTTCACATTTGGTAATTGGTTTTAGACATCTATCACATTGAGTATTATACTTATATTCAAGGTTTAAATCAAGCATTAACTCCTTGCCCATATCATATATTACGGCATCATATCTAATAGGCATAACTAAGTCCAAATCTGCCGTATCATAATCGGTTTGATAACTGTCCAGTTCCCCTTTGACCTTTAATACAGTTTCATCACTGTTAATAAAATTTTTTAAATTCAACCTCATAATCATCGCCCTTAAAATTAGCACGTTATATTATACATTGGTAAAATATTTTTGTCAATAAAAAACAAATTTCACAAAAATTTTATACTACTTTACAAGTTCAAGAGTATCTCTTGCAATCATCAATTCTTCATTAGTGGGTATTACCAATACTTTAATTGTAGAATCTTCCGCAGATACTATTTTTTCCGCACCTCTCATGTCATTTGCTTTCTCGTCAATCTTTACCCCGAAAACTGATAGTCCTTTAATTACATTGGCTCTTGTTTCTTTTGAATTTTCGCCAAGTCCTGCGGTAAATACTATACCGTCTACTTCATCAAGGCTGTCAAATTCAGTCAAATAAGATCCGATGAATTTTCTAACTGAATTTTCGAATATATCAAGTGCTAATTGTGCTCTTTCGTTGCCCTTTTCAGCTGCTTCTTCAATATCCCTAAAGTCGGAGCTTACTCCGGAAATACCTAGAACACCTGATTCTTTGTTCATCAAATTATTTACTTCTTCAATAGATAGACCGTCTTTATCCAGGATAAACCCTACAATTGCAGGATCCATATTGCCTGTTCTTGTGCCCATGGGAAGTCCTTCAAGAGGAGTAAGTCCCATAGATGTGTCATAGGATTTTCCGCCTTTTATTGCCGTGATGCTTGACCCGTTTCCTAAATGGCAGGTAATCAAATTCACTTCATCAACACTTTTACCAAGCATGCTTGCAGCTCTTTGTGTTATATATTTATGAGAAGTTCCGTGGAATCCGTATCTTCTTATCTTATGGTTTTCATATTCTTCATAGGGTAGAGCATAAATATAATTTAAAGCGGGCATAGTTTGATGAAAAGCCGTGTCGAATACTGCAACTTGCTTTACATTAGGAAGTATTTTTTTACAAGCTTCTATTCCTATGATATTTGGAGGATTATGAAGAGGTGCAAGATCTATGTTTCTGTTTATAGCATCCATAACCTTGTCGTCTATAATTACACTTTCAGCAAAGTCTTCTCCACCATGAACAACTCTGTGTCCGATTGCTCCGATTTCATCCAATGAAGCTATTGCTCCATACTCTTCGTTAACTAAGGAATCAAGTACAATCTTAAGAGCTTCTCCATGGTCCTTTAACTTTCCTTCAATTACCTTTTTTTCTTTTCCGATGGTTTCATGCTTAACACGTGAACCTTCAATTCCAATTCTTTCAACAAGACCTTTAGCCATCAGTTCTTCATTGTTCATATCAATTAATTGGTATTTCAAAGATGAAGAACCGCAATTAATAACTAATATTTTCATTTCTTCCTCCTAATTCTCAAACTTTATTTTTTAACTAATTTATTATATCATATTAAAAGATAAAGTTTAAATAAAAGAGGAAATTTATGGAAAATACAGCAATAATAGCGGAGTATAATCCTTTTCATAACGGACATAAATATCAAATAGAAAAAATAAAATCCACAAATTCAAATATAGTAGTGATCATGAGCTCATCTTTTACACAAAGAGGAATTCCTGCAATTACTGACAAATTCTCAAGAGCAAAAATTGCCGTACTGTACGGAGCAGATTTGGTAATTGAACTACCCGGAATTTTTGCCACATCAAACGCGGAAATATTTGCAAAGGGTGCAGTAGGAATATTACACCAAATGAAGATAATAGATCATTTGTGTTTCGGCTCTGAAAACAATCTAGAGGAATTACATCACATCTTAAATAAAATCGAAGAAAATAAGGATATGTCTGAGATATTGCTCAAAAAACACCTATCTTCGGGTTTTGCCTATCCTAAAGCTGTTGAAATGTCCTATGAATTTCTATCAAATGAAGAAAAACAAATACTAAAAATGCCTAACAACATCTTGGCAGTAGAATATATAAAAGCTCTTAGAGAACTAAACTCCCCTATTAAACCTAGTTCAATTGAGAGAAAATACGTAAATCATAATGCAGAGTTTGCATTCAACAATTTTACGTCTGCATCCTATATCAGAAAAAATCATTTAGATAAAACCATTAAAAATTATATGCCTGAACAGTCTTACAACGTTTTAAGAAATAATTCAGCTGTATTTTTAAAGGATTTTTTTAAAATAATAAAGTATAAAATATTGGAAAATAAAATTCATTATGAAAAATACATAGATTATGAAAATGGAATGGAAAACAGATTTAAAAAGTATATAAATTCTCAAAATATATATGATTTTATAGATAAAATCTCTACAAAGAGATATACGAAATCGAGAATAACAAGGCTGCTAATCCAAATAATGCTTGACTTGAAAAAAGAATTTATCTTTGAATCTTTAAATAAACCCTATATACGCATATTGGCATCAAACGAAAAGGGATTTGCTTTATTAAATGAGTTGAAATTAAAAGAAGTCGATTATATAGATAAATTCTCTCTCATAAATACTATGGATGACTCTTCTATAATTAAAAAAATTGCAATAAAAGAAGCATTTATCACAAATATTTACAATATAGTTTCAGGCAGACCCATAAACGAAGACTATATAGTTAATAAAATGATAATAAAAAAGTCTCTTTAATACAATATTAAAGAGACTTTTTATTACTTATTCCATATCGAGACTGTGAAATAATTTGTGTATGAGTAATCCTCCTCTTAAGGTAAAATATAA
>CAYFRD010000044.1:0-9692 GCA_964345555.1 uncultured Peptoniphilus sp.
CATCTGTATGTCCTCGTACATATTATACATAAAATTCACATATTTTAATAGTTTTATTAGAACAAGGCTATAATACGGGACGATGTGGGCATCGTCCCCTACTTTGGTTTTTTGCAATATCCATTTCCGCATCACCATCACCACGTCCACCAAACATATCCAAACATTTGAATTATCTATTACCCGTATGCTCGTCGCCCACGCCCGCCCGTTAATTTTTCATATTGTCATATTTTAATTCGGGACTCGTCGCCTACTTTGGTTTTCTAATTACTTGTTGCAAATGATTTTGGATTAATCTATAATATATCTAGAACATATGTTCGAATCAATTCATAATTTCTTCAAGGAGGTTTGTAATATGTATGAAAATATAGAAAGACTGCTGACATCGGCAAGGGACGGAGATGAGGATGCAAAGCTTGAGTTGGTGCAGGCTCTCAATCCTTTAATAATTTCTTCGATTAAAAGGTATTGTCCTATATGGAGGGAGTATGGCGATTTGCTTCAAGATGGAGTTGTTGTAGTTCTTGAGTGTGTGGATATGTATGATTCTTCAAAGGGTTATTTCCTGGGTTTTGTGAAGAGTTATCTTAAGTTCTATTTTTTGGAGACTTTCAAGTACTTGCTCAAGGGTGAGGAGCAGATTTCTTCTGTGGAAGAGGAGGTATGGGAGGATTTTGTGTCTGATGATGAAGATATGGAGCAGATTTTGCTGAATAGGGAGTTTTCTACGGAGCTTAAAAAAGCGATGGGACTGCTTACCAATAGACAGAGGGAAGTGGTGATGATGTATTATTTTATGGAGATGAGTTTGGGTGATATAGCTGTGGCTCTTGATATCAAGAGGTGGACGGTTATCAATACAAAGAGGAGAAGTATGGAGATTTTGAGGAGGTTTTTTGATGTTAATTGACAAGTTACCTATCAGCATGAATTTTTCAAAGAGGAGTGGAAGTCCGAGGTTTATAGTGGTGCATGATACGGGGAATGTTTCTGTGGGTGCTGATGCGAGGGCGCATTTCAGATATTTCGACGGGGGCTACAGGGGTGCTTCGGCTCATTATTTTGTTGATGATGAGGGAGCGGTGGAAACTGTGGAGGTGGCTCGCTCGGCGTGGCATTGCGGTGACGGTCGCGGCAGGTTCGGGATTTATAATTACAATTCTATCGGTGTGGAGTTGTGCGTGAACAGCGACGGTGATTGGGAGCGAACTAAGGCTAATGCTATGGAGCTGATCAGGTTTCTGATGAAATTTTATAATATACCCAAGTCCAATGTGGTGAGGCATTATGATGCTAGCAGGAAGATGTGTCCTAGGAAAATGTCTGCGAACAATTGGAAAGAGTGGTGGATCTTCAGAGAGATGATTTGAGGATAATTTTTTAAATTTTGAATAGCAACTTCGGGTGCGGTTTTCTATATATATTATAGGAGGTGATAATATGGCTTATACGAACAGAGTTGACAAGGTTACTTTGAAATTGGGCGTTGTCAAGGGTGTTGATGAGAATGGTACTGAAATTTTGAGCAGCAGATCTTTCAGAAATATCAATCCTGCTGTGACTGATGATGTTTTAGGAACGGGGGCGGCTAAACTGGGGGCTTTTTTCAGCAAGGAAGTAAGAAGTATTAAGAAAGTTGTCGAGCATGAATTAATTCAGGGTTAATGTTATTGATTTGAGAAAGGAGGATAGTTATGACCAAGAAGACTTTGGAGCTTAGTTTTGTGGATGAGAATGACAAGTCCATCAGATTGACTGTGCAAGATCCCAAAGAGGGGATTTTGAAAGGTGAGCTTGTGGAGTTTGAAAGCTACATCGTGTCAAATGAGCTTTTCTTAGGACCTACAGGCAAGATTACGGGTTTTGGTACTGCCAAGTACAAAGAGGTCACCGAAACGGATTTACTGGTTTAATTCGGAGGTGATTTTATGAATATGAATGAACTTTTTGCGAATATTGCCAATATCGGGTTTCCCATTGCGATATCCTGTTATTTGTTGACGAGGGTGGAGGCAAAGATATCCGATTTGACACAGAGCATAAATGAGCTTAGCAAAAATATTGAGAAATGCATGAATTGATTGAAGGTTTGAACCTTCTTTTTTTGTTGTAATAATATAAATATTTTTCATTGGTATGTTGAAGATATTTTGTTTTTCATATTGACGTGGATTAATGCGGGACGATGTAGGCATCGTCCCCTACTTTGGCTGTTGGATATATTCAAGGTTTTGTAAGACGGTCGCCCACGCCAAACATATCCAAATATTTGAATTAGCCATTATCCGTAGGGGCGGTCGCCTACGTCCGCCCGTTAATTTGACATATTTTATATTTTAATTCAAATTTTTCATATTGTCAGGATTTAATGCAAAAAAAACTGTTTATGTATAGCACATAAACAGTTTTTATTTAATCGTTGTCGTTGTTTGATTTTGATGAAGATTTTTTGCTCGATTTTGAAGATTTTTTGTCATTATTGTTATTATTGTTGTTATCTTTTTTCTTATCTTCTTTCTTCTTATCGTCATCATCATCGGATTTTACAAATCCGTACTTGTTGATGTAGTGTGGTTTTGTGCCTTCAACAAAGTATTCATATCTTCCACCGCTGTATTTTCTGTATAGTCCGTCTTCGGGCATTGGAAATTCTTTGTTTTCCAGGTCGGAGTGTATGGGTTTCATTATTTCTCTCCACAGTGATGCTGCTGCGCTTGACATGAAGGGCAGGGGTTCGTGCAGGTCGTTGCCTATGAACACGGAGCAGACGTAGTATGGAGTGTATCCTACGAACCATGCTTCTTTTTTGTCGTTTGTAGTTCCTGTCTTGCCGGCTATACTCATCTTGGAGAAGTTGGCATTTGTTCCTGTTCCCCTGCTGACGACTTCTTCCAGTATATTTGTCAGGATAAAGGCGTTTTGTTCGGAGATGACTTTCTTGCCTTCGTGTTTATTTTCATATAGGACTTCGCCGGAGGAGTTGGTTATTTTGTCTATGAAAGTTGGTTTTTCATATACTCCTTCGTTTGCAAGGGGTGTGTATGCTCCCGCCATTTCCAGTGGTGATATCCCGTAGGTCATTCCGCCCAGAGCCAATGCGGACGGGTTCATGTCGTTTACGAGCTTGTTGTCTTCGGGCCATACCAGTGATGTTACGCCTATATTTTCTAAGTTTTCCATTATTTTGCGGAAGGCTTTTTCTTCGTCCACCGCCTTTGAGTAATATCTGTTTTTGTTGTTGGGATTGTCGTAGTCAGCTCCGATATCTCTGGCTACAAGGTAGGAGCCAACGTTTGAAGATCTGACTATTAAATTTCTGATGGTGGTCCATCCCACGTAGGAGCCGACGTTCTTAATTTCTATTTTTGGAAATATGCTCTTGGGCAGTCTTGCATCAAGATATACGTCTGCTGCGGTGGCTCCGTTGTCAAAGGCTGTCATATAGACGGATATGGGCTTAATACTTGAGCCGGGTGATCGTGGTGATGTTGCTCTGTTGAAGTTGGAGCTTCCGGCTATGCCACGTCCACCTATGAGTGCCTTTACTTGTCCAGTCTTTGGATCCAGAAGCACTGATCCGATTTGTGGTTGTTTGATGCCTTTGTCGTCAATGGTGGTTCTTGGAAATATTTTGTCGTTGTTGATGGTTTTTTCCATGTGTTTTTGAAGTTCAAGGTTCATTGACGAGTATATTTGAAATCCGCTAGTGTATAATTTATTGACCGCTTCTTCCTCGCTGAATCCCAAGTCTTTTAATATTTCTATTGCTTCGTTTTTTACTTCGTCAACGAAGTATGATGACAATCCTTTTTCTTCTCTTGCTCCTATGCTGATGTTGAGGGGTTCAACTAAGGCTGATTCGTATTCTGATTGTGAGATAGCTCCTTGTTGGTGCATGAGTTTCAAGATCAGCTCCTGTCTTTGCTTGGAGTTGGGATTGAAGATAGCCTTCATTGGTGTGACCACATTGGATTCAATCTGCTTGAGGTCAAAGTTGTCTATCTTGCCCATTTCGGCTAATTGTTTGGAAATTTGCAAGGTTTCTTCCGAGTTGATGTATCCTGAACTTGTGGGTACGAGCAATACTTGAAAAGCACTCAAGTCATCTTCGGTGGTGAAGTATTCTCTATTATACGGAGAATACTTTTCCGGTCTGTTGGTGATGCCTGCTACTAGTGCGCTTTCCGCTAAGGTCAACTGTGATACGTCTTTGTTGAAAAAGGATTTAGCTGCGGCTTGCACACCCACAGTTCCCTTGGAAAATCCTGCGGTGTTTAAGTAGGCTTCCAAAATCTGATCCTTTGAAAGTTTTGCTTCCATTTCAAAAGCGTAGTAAATATCGGTGAGTTTTCTTTCGTAGCTTTTCTTGGAGGATGTGTAGAGGTTTTTCACCAATTGCATGGTGATGGTGGAACCTCCTTCTACTATTCTGCCTGCTTTTAAGTTGCTTATCATAGCTCCTATAAGTCTTCTGAAATCTACGGCGTCGTGGTCATAAAATCTCACGTCTTCCACTGCTATTACAGCTTTTTTCAAACTGTCCGGTATTTTATCTAAGGTTACATATTGTGAAAATTCGTTCATTACTAAGGTTTGAATTAAATTGCCTTCATCGTCGTAGACATTGGACGTTTCATTTATCAATTCTCTATAATTTTCTGCGTCTATTCGGGGCGCTTTTTTCAGAACTGAGAGCACATAAGTACTGCTGTAGGTACCCAGTATGATTATGGCTATCATCACTAAAATCAGCAAAATTTTAAGGATGCTTGAGAACCTTACAAATTTTTTTTGCCCTCTGCCGGTTTTATTCATTAAACGACCTCCTTAATATACGATATATTATAACAGATTGTATTATTTTTTAAAATTATTAATCGGGTATATTATTATAAAAATGTGATAATATCAGATATTCGCTATTTTATATAAAAAAAGGAGCGTAGCTTCGCAGGGAAGCAAACGCTCGTAAAGGTAGGATGATTACATTGTTGCATTTTTAACTTTGGGTGCTATTATTACCGCTACTGCCATTTTCAACAGGTCTCCCGGTATAAAGGGGATCATTCCTGCGGCAAGTACGGCATATAGTGAGTCTAAGTTTGTACCCATGGCACGAAGGGCAAAGTACATATATGGCAATCCTATGGCATAGAGCAGAATTTCTCCCGCCAGTGTTGCCATGAAACTTTTGAATCTGCTGTTGATGTCAATATTTTTTAAAAGGTATGATATCAATGCAGATGAAAAGCAAAAGCCTATTATAAATCCGAAGCTTGGCAAAAAGATTGATTGAGGACCTCCTGTGAATCCTGCGAATATGGGCAGACCGACAAGTCCCAGTGCCATGTAGATGAAGCAGGCGCTGAAGGCTTCCACAGGTGTCAAAAGAAGTCCCGCCATTACTACAAAAAATGTTTGAAGTGTTATGGGTACGGGGTACATAGGTACAGTGATGAATGCGCCGACAGCGATAAGTGCTGCGAAAAGTGCAGTTTTTGTCAATGATTTTGTTTTAGTGTTCATTATTACCTCCTATAATGTCTACTTAGATTATAAAATAGGTTAACAAATGAGTCAACTATTTTTTTGTGAGATATTGCAATTTATAATTTATAAAGATATACTAAGAAAAATCGAGAGTTGCGGATTTAAATTTAAGATATGGAGCGAGATATGTTATTAGTCATTGATGTTGGAAATACGACTATAGTTTTCGGTATATACAAGGACGGAGAGTTGATAAGCGATTCTAGAATCGCCACTGTGAAGACGAGGACATCCGACGAATATGGAATGCTTTTTTATAATGCGCTGTCCCATGCAAATATAGATGTAAATGAAATAGAAGACGTGATTATTTCGTCAGTAGTGCCTAATTTGATGCATACACTGCCAAGCATGGTCATAAAATACTTTAACAGAAGACCTATTGTAGTGAGTAGGCATTTAAGACTTGATTTGAATATAAAGTACACAAATCTCGACGAAGTGGGTGCGGACAGATTGGTAAATGCAGTGGCTGCAGTGAAAAAATACGGAGGACCTTGCATAATTGTGGATATAGGTACTGCTATGACTTTCTGTGTAATAGATGAAGAGAATAATTATCTTGGTGGACTTATACTGCCGGGCATAGGAATTTCGGCAGAGGCACTATTTATGATGACGTCTAAGTTGCCCAAGATCGAGATTGTCAAGTGTGATACAGTAATTCAAGGAACTACAACATCGGCAATGCAAGCCGGTTTGTACCATGGATTTACTTGTATGATAGATGGAATTATAGAGAAGATTGCCGAGGAGAAGGGATATGATTTAAACAAGGTGAACATTATTTCCACAGGCGGATTTTCATCTCTGCTGACTTCCGATTCCAAGTACAATATAATCATTGACAGATTCTTGACTTTGCAAGGTTTGAAGATAATATACGACTTGAACAAAAATAATGTTAATTTATAGAATGTAGGGAGATTTGATGAAGGAAAATATCAAAGGGGCAATTCTTTCGCCTCTTGCAGGGTATACAGATGTGGCTTTCAGAGAGATTTGTTCTCGGATGAATGCTCATATGACCGTCACAGAGATGGTCAGTGCCAAGGCTTTGTATTACGGAGATAAAAAAACCTCATCTCTCTTGGAGATATCGCCCTGTGAAAAAAACGTCGCTGTGCAGATATTCGGAGATGAACCGGATATAATGGCGGAAGTAGTGCGGAGGGATCTCAATGATTCGGGGTTTGCGTGCATAGATATAAATATGGGATGTCCTGCTCCAAAAATTGTGAAGAATAATTGCGGTTCGGCTCTTTTGGATCAGCCGGATCTTGCCTATGAAGTGATGCGGTCGGTGGTCAATGCATCTAATAAGCCTGTGTCGGTGAAAATACGCAAGGGAATACGAAATGTGAGTTCAATGAAAGTGGCGAAGCTTGCCGAAAAGGCGGGAGTATCTTTTATAACGGTGCATGGGAGAAAGAGAGAGCAGTACTATAGCGGACTTTCGGACTGGAATTATATAAAAGAAGTTGCACAAAGTGTAAGCATACCCGTGATAGGCAACGGAGATATTCAAAATTATGAAGATGCCGCAGAGAAAATGAATTATGCAGGTGTTGCAGGTGTGAGTATAGGCAGGGGTGCCATAGGCAACCCTTTTATATTTGACGAAGTTTACAAAAAGTCCATGGGTTTTGACTATTCTCCGCCAACGAATGTGGACAGGATAGAGATGGCGATCAGACAATTGGAGCTTTCTTGCAAGTACAAGGGAGAAAGGCTTGGAATACTGGAGATGCGGAAGCAATTTGTAGGATATTTCAAGGGCATGAAGGGTTCTAAGGAGCTCAGGAATAAAATAAATGTGAGCACGGATTTAGATGAAATAGTGGGATTGCTCAGGTCTTTTGCGCATAATTTACACTGAAAGCTTGACAAAGATTTAATTATTTATTATAATTGTTTGGACTTTTAGAGAATGGTTAGGCGTGCAGCGCCTAATTTTTTATTATTGTGAAATAACAAGTCTGCCTGATAAATACATCACGGTGGTCGGGTTATTGTTAAGGAGAGAGTAAAGTGGTTGAAAAGAATGTTTTCTTTACTGCAGAAGGTTTAGAAAAAATTGAATCTGAGATAGAGTATCTTAAAACTGTCAGAAGAAAAGAGGTTTCCGAGAGGATCAAAGTGGCTTTGGGTTATGGGGATTTATCCGAAAACTCTGAATATGACGAAGCTAAAAACGAACAGGCTCAAGTTGAAGAGAGAATCGCCAAGCTTGAGATGATGCTCAGAAATGCCAAGGTAATAGACGAAAATAAGCTGAATAAAGAAGTTGTAAATATAGGTTCAAAGGTCAAAATCAAGAATTTGCTCGACGGAGAAGAAGACGAGTATTCAATTGTAGGTTCAGCTGAAGCGGACCCTCTTGAAGGTAAAATTTCAAACGAAAGTCCCGTCGGCTCGAAGCTTATAGGCTTAAAAGTAGGAGATACCGTAGAAATAGAAGTGCCTGACGGAATGGTGAAGTATGAAGTGCTGGATATTTCCTTTTAAATAGGAAAGTTCGGATGATATGACGGATTTTATAAGGAAAAGAGTTAAGAGGTGGCATAGTCCACCTTATTTTTATGTTATAATGAAGACATATTGATTATTTAAGTTAACAGGAGGTTATTAATGACAAGTTCCGATGAAAAAAAGATGAATGAAATGCTTTTGCTCAAAAGACAAAGGCTTGAAGAATTGAGAGCGGCGGGCAGAGATCCCTTTGAGATTTCAAAATATGATGTTAGTGACTATTCAAAGGATATAAAAGATAAATTCGAAGAATATGAGGACAAAAAGGTCTCCGTTGCAGGTCGCATAATGAGTAAAAGAAGACACGGCAAGATAGCCTTCTTGGATCTACAGGACAACTTAGGCAGAATTCAAATATTTGCAAAGAAAGACATACTGGGAGATGCTTACGAAGATATAAAGATCTACGACATAGGCGATATCATAGGTGTAAAGGGAGAGGTATTTAAAACCGAAGCAGGAGAGATAACGGTAAGAGCGCAGGAAACACTGTTGCTTTCAAAGTCACTGCAAATACTTCCCGAGAAGTTCCACGGACTCAAAGACCCCGACCTTAGATACAGACAGAGATATGTGGATTTGATCGTAAATCCCGAGATCAAGGAAGTCTTCCTAAAGAGAACAAGGATAATAAAATCCATCAGAGAATATTTGGACGGCAGAGGATTTTTGGAAGTGGAAACTCCCATACTGAGTACTATCGCAGGGGGAGCAAATGCCAGACCTTTCTATACGCATCACAACACACTGGACATAGATATGCAACTTAGAATAGCCAACGAACTTTATTTGAAGAGATTAATAGTGGGCGGTTTCGACAAGGTATATGAAATGGGCAAGATGTTTAGAAACGAAGGCATGGACACAAGACACAACCCTGAATTTACAAATATGGAAGTATATGAAGCTTATGCCGATTATGAAGATATGATGAGAATAACCGAAGATATTTTCGAAAAGGCTGCAATGGATCTTTACGGAACTACAACCATAACCTATCAGGGAACGGAAATTGATTTGAAAGCACCTTGGAAGAGAATTACCATGACCGATGCGGTCAAGGAAGCAACCGGAGTGGACTTCAACGAGATAGATGATGACGAAGAAGCCAGAAAGATTGCTGAAGCAAAAGGGCTCAATGTTGAACCCAACTGGACAAGGGGTCATATAATATCCGAAATGTTTGAGGAATTTTGCGAAAGTTCTTTGATACAACCTACATTTGTTTTGAAACACCCTGTGGAAGTATCTCCTCTGGCTAAGAAGTGTGTAGAAGATCCAAGACTCACCGACAGATTTGAAGCCTTTATAAATACTTGGGAATTTGCTAATGCCTTTTCGGAATTGAACGATCCCATCGACCAAAAGGAAAGATTTGAGCAACAGGTCAGAGAAAAGGAAATGGGCGACGACGAGGCTCATCCTATGGATTATGACTATGTAAATGCACTGGAAGTAGGACTTCCGCCCACGGGAGGTTTGGGAATAGGTGTAGACAGAATGATAATGTTGCTTACAGATCAACCAAGCATAAGAGATATCTTGTTGTTCCCAACTATGAAGCCTCTAGGCGAAGAAAAAGACGCCATAGAAGAAGACAAATC
>CAYFRD010000045.1:0-9643 GCA_964345555.1 uncultured Peptoniphilus sp.
ACGGCGCACTACAAATCTGTTTCTATGTCTTCTATATTATAATATACAATTGTAAAAACAAAAAAATCCCCACAAGGGGACGGTAACTTTACGATAGAAAAAAAAGCAGCGTAAAATTTTAAAAATAAGTGTAAAAACAAAAAAATCCCCACAAGGGGACGGTAAATTAAATGGACATATAAGTAGTAAAGTTGTTTGGGCGGATAGAAAACATAAGAATTATGTAGATGAGCCTTATCTACAAGCGCGATTGGACTATATTGATAAATTTACCAATGAAAAAATTTCATTCCTGATTATACTATTATTCTTAAATAAAAAGGTTATTGCTGCGGTCATTAGATAAGAGTTGTAAAACATTTATATGATGTAATTGAAAAGGGAGAAAACGAATTTTTAATTCAAGCGGGAACGCCTATGAAAGTGCTTGATATTTTAGAAGAAAAAGGTAAAATAAAAGTTATTTTGGAGGTGGTGTTAAAATGACAAAACAATTTAAACATGAATCCGATAATTATATTCCGTTAACATCAATGATTAAATTGTATATTATATTATAATTAAGAAAGAAGCTATATTTTTATAATTAAAGTAAAAGACCAGGAGGTTGATTTTGTGAAAATTTTATTTTCCCCATTGGGAATGACGGATCCGATTTCTCACAATACATTGCAAGAAGGGTCTCTTCTGAATATTTGCAGATTTTATCAGCCCGATAAAATTTATCTGTATATGTCTAAAGAGGTCTTGGAATATCACAAGTCAGATAACAGATATATTTTATGTCTCGAACATTTATATAAATATTTAAATAAAGAGTTTGAATATGAAATCATTGAAAGAGGAGACTTGGAAGAGGTACAGATTTTTGATTTTTTTTATAAGGAGTATCGAGAACTTTTAAATGATATACATATGAAATATCCGGAAGGAGAAATTTTATTAAACGCATCCTCCGGTACACCTGCTATGAAAAATGCTCTTTTTGTGCTTTGTACTTTAAGTGATTTTGCAATGAAGCCTATTCAAGTGTCCACACCTTTAAAAAAATCCAACACCAGCGAAAAACGTATCGATTTACAAAATCCGGTTGAAGACTACTTTGATATTATAGATATGATTTTGTCCGAACCTGAAAAGTTTCAAGATAGAACGACTATCGCTACTAAAGAAAATTTGAATTTTGAACTTAGAAAGGATATCATTAAAAATCATATAAATAATTATAATTATGCTGCTGCTAAGGATGTAGCCGAAATGGTTAAAAATTTTTTACCGGAAAAGTCTTATTATCTAATTTTAGCTGCTTTTTACAGAAATAATTTGGATAGGGAAAAAGTTACCAAGTATTTAAAATTGGCAGAGGATAATTTTGATTATTATGAAACTGCTCAACTTCGTTTGATTGAATATGTTTTATATTTATCAGTAAATATCAAGAGAAATATGTTGCTGGAGTTCATACGTGGTATTTCTCCTGCATTGGATTATTTATTCCAAATGGGGTTTGAAAAAGAAACGGGAATCAGATTGGATAAATATTTAAAGGAAAAGGACGGAAAGGTAACTTGGAAAAAATCTTGCTTGGAGTCTGATGAAGATGGCAATAAAATTTTAAGGGTTTTAAATAAATCTTATTATAATTTTAATTTTGGAAATTCTGCATCCAGCGACAAGTTTTTAAGCCTTATGAAATCAAAAGAGTTTGGGATAGAAGATAGCTCTGTAACTAAAAAGGCTGATGAATTAAGAAAAATTGAATATGAAGGCAGAAATAAGGCTGCACATCAGATTATATCCATAGATGATGAATTTTTAAAGCGTAATACAGGATATAGGAGCAAAGAAATTATAGATAAAATAATTCAATTTATCCACGCAATTGACTTAGGTGTGAAACAAGAGCATTGGAACTCATACGAATATATGAATGAAAAAATTATCAGATCATTAAACGATTAAATTTGATGAATTGCAAATAATATCGCCACGTTTTAAAACATATTAAATTAAAACAAATTTTTCAAGAAGGTATTTTAGGCAAAAACAAAGAGACAACTCCGGTTGTCTTTTTTAATGTAATGGTAAAATTAATTTGTAGAAAAACAAAATTAATAAAAATACATGGTATTTTATATCCAATAATTTTATTAATTAGGACAAACAAATATAAAATATTGAAATTTCAATGTTTTATTAAAGAGTAAAATCCATTAAAATATATAAAATAATATGATATAATAAAAAATATTAAAATAACATTTCCAAGGAGGTGTAGTATGTCTGCAAATATTAGAAGCCAAGAGGGTTATATAGTAATTGAAAATAACGTAATAGCGAGCATAGCAGGTATTTCCGCTATGGAAAGTTACGGAATTGTAGGCATGGCTGCCAAAAATGCGGCAGATGGAATATTAGAAATATTAAAATTCGATAAATTATCCAAGGGAATTTCAGTCAATACTGAAAATAATGAATTGAATATCACATTGCATGTGGTTTTAGAATATGGAGTAAAAATATCCACAGTTGGAGAAAATATCATTGACAGGGTGAAGTTTAATGTGGAAAATTTAACGGGTTTAACTGTAAATAATATAGATGTAATTGTTGAAGGAATAAGAACAAAGTAGGGGGATTGAATTGAATATTGAAAGGATAAATGGTACTAAATTAGCGGAGGCTTTTGCCGGAGCTGTTAATTACCTTATTTTGCACAAAGATGAAATCAATGCCCTAAATGTGTTCCCTGTTCCGGACGGAGATACGGGGACTAATATGTCCTTGACCGCAAAATCATCTTTAAAACAGGTTGAAAGTCTCAAAGACAAAAGTTCTATTCATAAGGTGGCAGAAGCAATGTCGACAGGGTCTTTGATGGGAGCAAGAGGAAATTCCGGAGTTATATTATCTCAGTATTTAAGAGGATTTTCTGAGGGATTAAAAGGCAAAGATGATGCCGGAGTCAACGATCTGGCGACTGCATTTAAATCCGCCTCAGAAACCACTTATAAGGCTGTCATGAAGCCTACAGAGGGAACTATATTGACAGTTGGCAGAGAAGCTTCGGATTTTGCTGTGCGAAAAAATAGAAATTATGCAAATATAATTGATTTTTTGATGGATTTCGTAAAATCTGCAAAGATTTCTCTTGATAAAACACCTGAGAAACTTCAAGTTTTAAAGGATGCAGGTGTTGTAGATGCGGGTGGAAAGGGATTAGTTGTTTTGTTTGAGGGACTTTTAAAGGCTCTTAGCGGAGAAACGATATCCGCTACAGAAGACGAAACCATGAAAGCAAAGGCGCAAAAAGAAGTTGTTTTAAGCGAAGAGAATCAAGATATAGAATTCGGATATTGCACGGAGTTCATCATAAAGACGGATTATGAAGATGTGGAATCATTTAAAGAAAAACTGTCACCATTGGGCGATTGCCTATTAGTTGTCGGAGGTGCGGGAAGCGGAGTCATAAAAGTTCATATCCATACCAATAATCCCGGCGTTGTATTGGAAAATGCTCTTGAGTTGGGAGGACTTCAGGATATAAAAATTGACAATATGAGATTTCAACATCAAGAGATTCTGTTTAACAATGAAGAATTAAAACAAGCTGAAAGTATAAATGATAAATCAGTGAGTGAAGTTGCAGAGAAAAAAGAGTCTTCATTCATCGTAGTGTCCATAGGCAAAGGAATTAATGAAGTATTTAAGTCATTGGGTGCAGACTATATAGTTGAGGGTGGTCAGACCATGAATCCCAGTACTGAAGACTTTATAAATGCCATAGACAGTCTAAACAGCGAAAATATTTATATCGTTCCCAACAACGGAAACATCATACTCGCTGCAAATCAAGCCAGGGATTTATCTGACAAAAATGTATTTGTAATACCTACAAGGTCTATTCCTGAAGGTGTAACGGCTATGTTGTCTTTTAACCCGGAAATTGGGGCACAGGAAAATGTGGAAGGGATGACCGAAGCCATAAAAGAGGTTAAATCGGCTCAAGTGACCTATGCGGTGAGAGATACCAACATGAACGGTCAGTCAATTGCAAGAGGAGATATTATAGGACTAAGCGGAAAGGAAATAATTTCTTCAGGTAAAGATGTTTCTACAGTGACAAAGGAGTTAATCTCAAAACTTGTAAATGAGGATACTTCAATGATTACACTCTTTTGGGGATATGATCTTAAGGAAGAAGCTGCAAGAGAACTTTATGAAGATCTTGAGGCTGAATATGAAGATTTGGATATTGATTTAATTGAAGGGAATCAGCCCTTGTATTACTATTTAATATCTTTGGAGTAAGGAGTCCGATTGGACTTCTTATTTTATATAAAGAAGGTGATAGCTTGAAATTAAGCGATTCAATCAGATTTTTAAAGGGAGTAGGGCCGAAAAGAGAAAAATATTTCAATGATATGGAAATATTCAACATTGAAGATTTGCTGACTTACTATCCAAGAGATTATGAAGATAAAAGCGAAATAAAAAAATTAAATGATGTGCTTGATGGAGAAAAGGCGACCTTTGCCATAGAGTTTAAATCCGTGCTTGAAGATAGAAGAGTCAGAAGAAATTTGCATCTTCTTTCCTATGCGGTGGAAGATGATACTTCTGCTGCAAAAATTACTTTTTTCAACAATAAATTCATAAAAAATAAAATAGAACTTAACAAAAAATATATCGTAACAGGCAAAGTAAATATATTCAGATCCCAAATTCAAATAAGTTCACCGGAAGTCCTGGACTATGGAGTGTATTTCAGTAAATCAAAAATTTATCCGATTTATCCTCAATCAAGACACATAAACAGCAATGATATTTCAAAATTAATAGCTCAAGTTATCGATGAAAATCTGTTTTATGAAAATATTCCAGCGAATTTAATGTACAAGTATAGCTTAATGGATAAAAATGAATCTATAAAAAATATTCACAGACCTGAGAACAGAGAGTTATTGCATAGTGCGAGAAGAAGGTTGATTTTTGAAGAGCTGTTGCTGTTTCAGTTGAAATTGCTTTCAATAAAAAAATACAACAAATCAACGAAAATGAAGCCGATGAAAATCTTTGAACAAATTGATCAGTTTATTGAGAAATTACCTTTTAAACTCACTGACGGACAACAAAGAGTAATTGGAGAAATATTCGATGATTTAAATTCAGGATATAAAATGAACAGACTTGTGCAGGGTGATGTGGGTTCAGGTAAAACCATAGTGTCGCTCATAGTAATGTATCTTGCATATTTAAATGGATATCAATCAGCTATAATGGTACCAACGGAAATCCTTGCAAATCAACATTTAAATAGTTTTAGAGCACTTTTAGAGCCTCTGGGATTAAAGGTAGAGCTACTGGTCGGTTCAACAAAGCTAAAAAACAGAGATAGAATACTAAATGGACTCAAAATCGGAGAGGTAGATATAGTTATAGGCACACATTCTCTACTCAATGAAGAAGTAATTTTTAAAAATTTGGGAATTACAGTTACAGACGAACAACACAGATTCGGAGTTAAACAACGAGAAACCTTCAATACCAAAATCGATGAAGCACATACCCTTGTAATGACAGCCACCCCGATTCCAAGAACACTATCACTGATACTTTACAATGATCTGGATATATCAATAATAGACTCGTTGCCGCCCGACAGACAAATAATAAAAACAGTTGCAATAAACAGAATGATGCTTAGCAGAGTTCATGAATTTATAAAAAAACAAATCGATATGGGGCATCAAGCCTATATAGTAAGTCCGCTTATAGAAGAAAATGAAAATCTGGATTTAAACAGTGTGTATGAGTTATATGAGGATTTGAGCAAAAATGTATTTAGGGATTATAGCGTGGCCTTTTTGCACGGAAAGCTAAAAAATGAAGAAAAAGATAAAATAATGCAGGATTTCAAGGACAAAAAGATAGATATAATCATTTCCACCACTGTAATCGAGGTGGGAGTAAACATTGAAAATGCAACAGTAATTCTGGTTTATAACGCTCAAATGTTCGGACTTGCACAACTGCATCAATTAAGGGGCAGGGTAGGCAGATCGTCACATAAATCGTACTGCATTTTATATAACAGTTCAAACACGAAGATCTCATGGGCAAGGATGCGTATTTTAGAAGAATCCAATGACGGATTTTACATTGCAAATAAGGACCTCGAGTTAAGAGGGGCAGGAGATATTTTCGGAACTGAGCAGTCCGGATTTTTGGACTTGAAAATCGCCGATTTTAAAAGAGATGTCAATATTTTAAAATATGCCCATTTGGAGGCAACTAATATTTTAGATGAAGATCCTGAATTGAAATTGGAAAATAATAAAATGCTTGCAAAAATTTTGAAAGAAGATTATAAAGTAGATATATCTACTCTGAATTAGATTATTGTTATAAATACGTTGATGTGTTAAAATTAATATGTTTGGAGGCTTTATGAGAGTTATTTCCGGCGATAAAAGAGGAACTAAGCTGTTTTCACCTAAAAATACGGACATCAGACCCACAGAAGACAGAGTAAAAGAAAATGTATTTAACTTAATAAATCACAACTTGCACGGCTCAATAATGCTGGATTTATTTGCGGGAAGCGGAGCAATAGGTATTGAGTTTTTATCTCGTGGAAGTGAAAAAGTCTATTTTGTCGAAAAAAATAAAGAATCCATAAAATTAATTGAGCAAAATTTAGAAAAAACAAATTTAAAATCGTCTTCTGCACTTATAAAAGGCGACAGTGTATCAACCTTAAACACATTAAAAGGCATGAAATTTGACTATATATACATTGATCCGCCCTATGACAATTCTAAGTTATATATAAAAAGCATAGAGAATATAATCAAGCAGGATTTAATTGATGAAAATTCGATTGTGATAATAGAAGAAGATGAAGACCATAGGAACTCCTATGATCAGTATTTAAATTTACTTAAATCCAAAAAATATGGAAATACACACATAAGCATATGGAGTAAAAAATGAAAGTTATTTATGCGGGCAGTTTTGATCCGGTAACAAACGGGCATTTAGATATAATAATGAGGGCAAGAGATATTTTTGGAGAAGTAATAGTATCCGTACTCAACAATACCAACAAAAAAGGTTTGTTCACAGTAGAAGAGAGAATAAAATTATTGGAAGATGTTCTTGTAGGTGTCAAAGGAGTAGAAATAGACTCTTTTGAAGGTCTTTTAGTTGATTATGCTAAGAAAAAAGAGTGCAACACAATTGTCAGAGGATTGAGATCAGCTTCCGATTACATAAATGAATACACATTAGCAATGGCAAATATGCATTATAAGGACGGCGTAGAAACAGTATTTTTGTTGTCTTCTTATAAAAATTTATTTATAAGTTCCACTTTGGCCAAAGAAGTAGCACAGTTTGACGGTGATTTATCTTTATTTGTGCCCAATGTTGTGGGAAAAGCTATGAAAGAAAAATTAATTAGGAGGTAAATATGAATTTATTAGAATTAGTTGAAGAACTTGAAGATTTAATTGAAACATCAAGCCAAATACCACTGACGGGGAAAGTAATGCTTGATAGAGATGAAGTTTTGGAAATCGTCAATGAAATGAGAAATGAAATACCTACAGAAGTTAGAGAAGCACAAAGAATAAGCACCGACAGAGATACAATAATTCAAAGTGCAAAGACAGAAGCTGACAACATCATAGCAGGTGCAAGATCTCATGCTGAAGAAATAATTTCTCAAGATGAGTTAGTATTACAAGCCAATAAAAGAGCCGATGAAATACTAAAGACAGCAAATGAAGAATCAACAAAAATAAGAGAAGGCGCAAGAGATTACGCAGATGAACTACTTGAAAACACTCAAGTAAATTTGTCAGATATAATAAAACTATTAAACGAAAACAGACAAGAACTTAGAGGTTAATCCCTAAGTTCTTTTTTTATACTAATTTGATTTTATTAACAAAAAATTAGCTACGACTATACATAATACAGCTATAATTTGATTAAAGCCAAGTTGCTCTCTTAAAATAAAGTACCCAAGTATAATGCTAACTATTGGCTCAAGAGTACTTAACATTGAAGTATTTTTTGCTCCAATTAATGATATGGATTTTTGGTAAAGAGAAGCTCCGCCTAATGTTAAAATTATTGAATAAATTGTTAACAATATAAAAATATTCATATCAAAATAGAAATCAATTTTAACATTCGCAAAAAATGAAATTATTAATAAAATTATAGTCGCAAATAAATTCACAAAAAATAATATATTGATATTAGAAATATTTTTTATACTATTTTTACTCAACATAATTGAGTACATAGAATAAGTTAGTCCGGACAACAAAGCTAAAAACACTCCCATTGAATTGTTCATGTTTTTAAAATCGGCTAACAGTATTACTCCCAATATGGTTGCCGCTACGCAAAATTTATCGACGTTACTAGGGACATATTTAAACAGATATATCGATAATACAAAAATTATTATTGGATATGTAAAATGCAATGAAGTAGCCGCTCCTGAACTAATATAATTGTAAGAATTAAACAAAAGTAATATTGTGCAAATATAATAAAAACTGACCCATAGTAAATCCTTAAACTGTACTAAAGTAATTGTAAATTTATCTTTTTTAGAAATCTTTAACAATAGAAAAATCAATGGTAACGATAAAGAAACTCTAAAAAATGTTATGCTAAAAGTGTCAAATCCAAAGTTTTTAATCAATTTTGTAAATAAAGGCATTGACCCGAAGATAGCAGCAGAAATTATTGCATACAAATACCCTATTTTATTCATTCTGAACACCAACTAAGTTAACTATAAACGATGAAGACATATTTATAGTTTATTAATTTCATATTTATCTATTCTACGATTTTTTAATGTTCCAACTTGAGCCCTTATTTTTTCTACATAATCCAAATCTATTTCTGCTGTTATCAAGCATTCGTAGTCAGAAGCCTTAGCAATTACATTTCCCCACGGATCTATAATTAATGATTTACCATAAGCCTGAAATCGTGGCTTGATGCCTATTTGAGCAGGGGCAATTACATAACAACCATTTTCTATAGCTCTAGCTCTAAGCAAAACTTCCCAATGATCTTTTCCGGTATTCATTGTAAAATCAGCAGGAACCATCAAAATATTTGCACCTTTAAGAGTCATAAGTCTATATAATTCCGGGAACCTCATATCATAACATATAGAAAATCCAATGTGTCCTATTTCATTTGTATCATAGGTTACGATTTCATTTCCCGGTTTTATTCGTTCGGATTCTGTAACTTTAGGGCCATCTTTTATTTCGACATCAAATGGGTGAAGCTTATGATATTTAGCGCACAATTCACCGTTCGGATTTATTAAAAACGAAGAGTTATAAGGTCTTTTGTCATCACTTTTTTCGTAAATACTTCCAGAGTGTATCCACATATTGTATTTAACAGCCAAACTTGACAATAACTTAAAAGTTTCGCCTCCGGGAATATCTTCGGCTACGTTAAACCCTTCATTACCGGTGTAGTTTGAATTTTCCGGTAAAGCAACAAATTTACAGTTTTTTTCATGCGCAGATTTAATAAAACCTTCAATTTTTTTTAGATTATCTTGTACATTATCTTTAGAATCCAATTGAACAAC
>CAYFRD010000046.1:0-8529 GCA_964345555.1 uncultured Peptoniphilus sp.
TTATATTTTACCTTAAGAGGAGGATTACTCATACACAAATTATTTCACAGTCTCTCTATGAATTTATAAATTCATAGATTATTTTAATATTTTATTAAATTGTCATTTCCAATTTAAATTTATATATTCCGAATCTTTTATATTTGAGTTTATCAAAAATCTATTTTTTACCATTGAAAGCATAGGTTTATCATCTTTATAGGAGTCTGAAAATGCTACGGAGTTTTCGTAGTCTATTTCAATTTCTTTTTGTGCAAGGTGTTCTTTTATAATTCTGACTTTTTCGTGTGACTTGTTGTTTTTGTGCAGAACATTGCAATTTTCATCAAGCTCTGTGCCTATTATGATATCGAAATCCAAATATTCATAAAAATATTTCAGATAATTTATAGGAGAAGCGGATACAAGCATTTTATAATCGGCGGACAAAGAGTTTAAGTGTTTAATTCCGTCGCTCAGCATATGATTTTCATATACATACTTAGCAAAGTTTTTAAGATCATCTTCGGAGAGATACTTAATAACTTGGCATATGTTGGATTTGAAAATTTTAAAATCTGACTTGAGCAAGTATCCCATAGAGCCTATAAAAAGTTTTTTATAGTAAAACCATTTGCTGACTTTTTTATTTTTGATGGCATAACGCCAGATGAGTATTATGCTGTCCGTGTCCGTCAGTGTTTTATCGAAATCGAACAAGGCTATCGTTTTTTTCATATGTCACCTCATAAATATTATAGCAAATTATAATTTTATTTGATATAAATTAAAGTTTTGATACTATTATAGTAGGTGAAATTTATGAAAAATAATATAATTCACATTGATATAGATGCTTTTTTTGCACAGGTTGAGGAGTTGGATAATCCTTCTTTAAATGGCAAAGCTGTGGCTGTAGGAGGACTCAGCAGTAGAGGGATAGTTACAACTGCTAATTACGAGGCTAGAAAATACGGGGTTCACTCTGCAATGCCCATCTTCATGGCAAAAAATCTCTGCCCCCATTTGATAATGGTAAGGTCAGACATGGCAAAGTACAAGGCAAAGTCACAAGAAGTTTTCAGTATAATAGACAGGTTTTCAAAGATAGTGGAGAGAGTATCCATTGATGAATGTTATGTGGATATTTCGCATTTAAATAATCCTGTTGATGCGGTGTTTGACTTGAAAAGGAAAATACGTGAGCAGGCAGGTCTTACAGTGAGCGTGGGAATGTCATACAATAAATTTTTGGCTAAAATAGCCAGCGATTGGAACAAGCCCGACGGTTTTATGATAATTGCACGTGATGATATGCCTGATATATTGTATAAATTGGACATCAAAAAAGTTCACGGCTTAGGATCCATATCTCAAAACAAATTGAGAAATATAGGAGTAAATACCATAGAAGATCTCATGGGATTAAGCGAAGAATTTTTAAAGGATATGTTCGGAAAATCCGGAACGGAAATATACGAGAGAATCAGGGGTTGTGACAATAGAATTGTAAAACCCGACAGAAAGAGAAAGAGTCTGGGGGTCGAAAAGACTTTTTTAGATACCAATGACAGAAAACTGTTGCTTGAATATTTGGAAAGCTATTCAAAAAGATTGTATGAAGATTTGAAAAAATCCAATCTTGGATTTAGAACTTTAGGTATTAAATTTAAAAATTCAGATTTTAAAGTCAATACTCACTCTAAGACTTTTACTTATACTATAAAGGACTATGATGAAATATTCGCATTGTCCAACTCCATGTTTGATGAATACTATGACAACAAAAAATTGCGTCTTATGGGAATAACCGCCTCTAATTTAGTAGACTTGGACGTCTTGCAATTATCCTTTGAAGACTTGCTAAAATATAAAAATCCGTAAACTAATTAAAAATTAATTTGCGGATTTTTGCTGTAAAATAACAATACTACCTAATGTCGGGTATAATTTGAATCAGTATTTAATTATTGATTTAATATCGTAACCCTTCAGCTTTTCACGGCCTTTTAAGTCTTCGAGTTCAATTAAAAAATCGAGGCCTACTACTTTGCCGCCCAGGCTTTCCACCATCTCAATTGCCATTTTTGAAGTGCCTCCTGTAGCCAACAGATCGTCGACTATTAGAACTTTTTGTCCCTTTGCAATGGCATCAGTGTGCATTTCTATGGAGTCCGTTCCATATTCAAGTGCATAGTCGGCCGAAATTTTTTCGTGGGGCAGTTTACCTTTTTTTCTTATAGGTACAAAACCACACCCAAGAGCATAGGCTATAGGAGCGCCGATTATAAATCCTCTGGCTTCGATGCCCACTACTATATCTATCTCATCGTCTCTTAACGCCACCATCTGGTCGATGGCATCTTTGAAGCTGTTTGCATCCTTCAGCAATGTAGTTATATCTCTAAATATTATTCCGTCCACGGGATAGTCATAAATATCCCTTATCTTGTTAACTAAATCCATAAGTCCCCCTTAAATAATATTATAAATTATATTTTTATGTTCTGGATTGAAATTCTTTTTTACACTTAACACAAATAACCTTGATCTTGCCCATATTCCTGGGAACTCTCAGTTCTTGACCGCAGTTAGGACATTTTATATACTTGTTCTCTTTGTCGGTGGCATTATTTTTCAACCTTGTAAAGACGGCTCTCACAGGAGCAGTAACTTCCAAAAATTTTTGATTTTCACTGTATCTTTTGTTTATATTTCTAGAAAAGGTTCTTAGATACAATATGAAAATAAAAATATAACTGACAAACCTCGCTTCGTCAGGAATCAGCTTAAAAGCGATAGCCAAGGATATTATTATAGAAAGTATAAGAGCAAATTTATTCAAAGCGTCCAAGCCGTAATGTGTTCCATATCTCCCATACATAAATTTAAAAAATCTTTCTTTCATACAACACCTCTATTGCATTATAACATTTAAACGCATATAAAAAAATAGTTGTAACAATTGTAAAAAGAATGTATAATAATTCGTGGATTCAATTGCAAATTTATTTTAAAAAGTGTTGACAAAATATTTATATTATTATACAATTTCTATGTTAACTGTTTGCGGGAATGGCGGAATTGGCAGACGCGCTAGACTTAGGATCTAGTTCCAATGGAGTGGGGGTTCAAGTCCTCTTTCCCGCACCATTTTAATAAACACCCTTTGAGGGTGTTATTTTTTTATTTATTTTACAATTTTTTCTCAATTTCTCATCATTATTACTCCGATTGTACAAAGTATTACCCCTATTAACTTTATTATGCTTAAATTTTCTCCGTATAAAAAATGTCCTACAATTATAAGAGAGACTGTAAGGGCTATGCTGACCACCACGTACCCGTTGTTAATATTCCAGCCAGATTTATAAAGATACATATAACCGACTTCAATCCCCACTATAAATATGCCCATTACAAAGGAAGTCCAATTTAAATTTTTGTATTCATTAAGCAAATTTGATTGTGGATTAAGCACAAAAAATAAAACGGCAGATACCACCATGCCAATTGCATATGCTACCGTGAGAGCAGCGAAAGGATTTAATTTTTCGGGCATGGATTTAGCACATATATGATAAATTAAATTAGATATAACTATTAAAATTACAGGCCAATAATTCATTTTACACCTCTGATTATTTAATGATTTAACATATTAATATAACTTATATCATACAAAAAAACCTTTTTCAAATTTAAGATTATAGATAAATACAATATAGCACAACATATTGTATTTTTTATTAAAAAATAACACTAGATGCACAATGTGTTTACATTATACAGGTATAATTTTCTTAAGTTAATATAAAACACCTATTTATAACTTGGAGGATATGATGGTATTAGAGATAAGATATTTAAAAACTTAGAGCGACCATGGTTAATCAAGAGAGTAGATGGAGAGTATTCACAGCATTCGCACATGAGAAAAAAGAGGGATGTGGAAGAGGTGAAACACTTGATTGAGATTAGAAAATATCCCAACAACAAGGATCAAAGGATTGCAATGCAAAGACTTTTGACAGATGATGAATTCAGAAATTTAAATAAAAAACAAAAATATATAAATATCAATAAAGGAATCAGATAATTAAAAAAATATTTAAAATCGGCACAAGGGAATGAACTTTATGCCGATTTTAAAATGAATAAATTTATCTGCTGTATCATGACTATGTGCATTTTATAAAAAATCAATACTGAGCATAATTTAAGGTGTGGGATTTTGTCGATATATCTTTATTAAAATTTCAATATGTATTAAAATATTAATCGGTGAAGAAATTATGAGTAAATTATTGAAGGCATCTGTGTTCCTTATAATATTGATAGTGCTTTCCATATATTTGGTGGGTTTTTATTATTTTGGATATCATTTTTTGCCAAATACTATAATAAATGACAAAAATTTCGGTTTTACGCAAAAAAAAGAACTTATAGAAAATTATAATGACTATTATGATAATTTTAATTTAAATGTGATTACACGAGATGGAGAGTTCAAAATATCTTCAAAAGACATCGATTACAAAGATGAATTGCTTGAAGAAAAGGGAATTATTCAAAACCCTTTTTACTGGTTTTTTTATATGTTAATCCCAAAAGAATATGATTTAAAACGAGATGTTGATTATGACAAGGACAAATTAAATCAAATATTGACGAGCGAAGGTATTAATGGCGATGGTGTAAGAGCTCCACAGGATGCAAAGATAGTTTTCGACAATGGAAATTACAGAATCGAAAAGGAAATTGAAGGCAATAAGCTGAATATTGCAAATCTCAAGATAGAAATTATGAACAAATTTAATTCCGGAGATGATAAACTGGATTTAGAAAATGCTAATCTGTACTACAAACCAAATATATTATCAGATGACCAAGGATTAAATGACAAGCTTCATCAGATAAATAAAATAAATAATTTTGAGGTAATTTATGATTTTAAGGATAGACAGGAAGTTTTAAAAAATGAGGCTCTTGTTAATCTATATACTGAAAATGGAGATGGTCTGCTTGTCCCTGATATTGAAAAAGTTGAAGAATACGTAAAAACTCTATCGCAAAAATATGATACTTTCAGAACAGATAGAACATTTCATGCAACAGACATCGGACCGGTGGTGGTAAAGGGCGGCATCTACGGTTGGAGCACCGACATAGCCAACACTGCAAAGGAACTTGTAAAGATTCTTGAACATACCACTTCTGTTACGGCGAAGCCAATATACAGACTTGAAGCCGTAGATAGATCTGCAAATGATTTGGGAAACTCCTATATAGAAATAGATCTGGGCAGGCAACACATGTGGCTCTATAAAGATGGAAATTTGGTCGTAGATTCCGATATAGTTTCAGGAAATCCCACTCAGGGCAACGCAACGCCCTTAGGAACCGGAAAAATATGGTCTAGAGAAACAGACAGGTATTTAACCGGCGATGGATGGAATTCTCACGTGAATTACTGGCTTCCATTTAACTGGTCCGGGTGTGGAATACATGATTCTTCGTGGAGAGCTGAATACGGCAAAAATATATACTTATCCAACGGTTCCCACGGCTGTGTGAATACACCCTCAGGAGTTATGAAGACTTTTTATGATAATACATTTCACGGAATGCCTGTGGTAGTCTATGATTCTTCACAGTTATAAATTTAAATTTTAAAAATATATAAGATTGCTATTGATAGTATAGTAGCTTTGTGCTATACTCGATTTAGTAAATATCTTCAGGGTCGGGTGAAAGTCCCAACCGGCGGTAAAGTCCGCGACTCCTACGGGATTGAACTTGTGAAATTCAAGTACCGACAGTAAAGTCTGGATGGAAGAAGACTAATTGTATTTTTAATGCAATTATGCCCCTGAATGGGGCTTTTTTTTGAGCCCTAAAAAATTCATGGAGGTTAAAGATGAACAAAGTTAATTCAAAAAGTAAGATTAGTGTTAAGTTTTTGACTAGGATTGGAATGTTAGGAGCTATAGCCTTTGTGCTGATGGCTATTCAAATGCCGCTCCCCTTTATAGCACCGACATTTTTGCAGATGGATGTTTCAGACCTGCCCATAGTCATCGGCTCCTTTGCAATGGGACCTACAGCAGCTGTTTTAATATCGGCTCTTAAAAATATTTTGCACTTGGTAATCAAAGGGACAACTACAGGCGGAGTAGGAGAACTTTCAAATTTCATAATAGGCTCCACCTTTGCAGTTACTGCCGGATTGATTTACAATAGAAAAAAAACTTATAAAAATGCGGTTTTAAGTTTGCTTGCAGGAACAATTGCCATGACCGCAGCTTCTATAATATCAAACTATTTCTTCATATTTCCCCTTTACAGCAAACTGATACCTATGGAAGCTATAATAAATATGGGATCACAAATAACTTCTAAAATAACAGATTTATGGTCTATGATGATTTACTCAATAATGCCCTTTAACTTGATTAAGGGATTTACAGTTTCAGCAATTGCAATGCTCGTATACAAAAAAGTAAGTATCATATTAAAAGATTGATAAAGGATATCTAGGAGTGACCGAGGTATTTTAAATTTACAATAAAACACCCTCTCTACCTGTGTTTGGTAGAGAGGGTGTTTTTTGTGCATTTTATTCTTCTTCTGATTTGGTTTCAGAAACTGTAGGAACGTCTGCAGATACTTCTTCTGTTTCTTCGTCTATTACTTCTTCTCTGGGTTCTTGAAGACTTGCAACTATTTCGTCCATTTCAGTGAATATTTCGATTTTGTCATTTTGTGCAACGTCCAGGTCTGCAACTGTGATTTGATCTCCGATTTGCATGCTAATTACATCATAGGATGCTTCTGAGGGAAGGTCTGCGGGTAGACATTCAATTTCCAATTCGTCCAGTGTTTGTAGGAGAACTGAAGGTTGAGCCTTGATGTCGTCTCTGTTTAAAAGTACAACGGGTATTGTGACTCTTAGTTTTTCGCTCATGTCTACAAGATATAAGTCAAAGTGTAGAATTTGGTTTTTAAAGGGATGTCTTTGAATGTCTTTAAATAAAACTTTTTGTTCGTCGCCGTCGATATTTACAGAAACTATGTTGGATGTTCCTGCTTCCGAGTAGATTTTCATCAAGTCTTTTTCAACAGCAGTGATCTTTATAGCTTCTTGTCCCTTAGAATAAACAACTCCGGGAATTTCTTTGTTTTGTCTTAATTTATCAACCTTATTTTTACCTACTGCTTCTCTTTTAGTTAAATTTAATATATTTGCCATTTTATACCTCCAAAATAAATTACTATTTAATAATTCCTGATCCCAAGCAGATATCTTCATCATATAGAACTAATACTTGACCGGGGGTTACCCCTTTGAGCGGATTGTCAAAAACCGCTCTCAGATCATTTTGCTCTTTGTAGATGGTCATATTTTCAGATTTGGCTCTGTATCGTATCTTTCCGCTACACTTTAGAGGAAATTCGGGAATGTCCGTTATGAAGAAAGGATCTTCAAGTAGAGCCTCACTTTTATACAGTGCTTTGTTTTTAACTCCTTGAGCAACTATTAATCTGTTATTTTTCAAATCTTTGTCTGCTACAAAAAATGGTTCGCCGTTGCCCATGCCGCCAAGTCCGATTCCTTTTCTTTGGCCGATGGTGTAATGAATTAACCCGGAGTGTTTTCCCAGGTATTCTCCGTCGGAAGAATAGATATCGCCCGGCTTAGTATAGAGAAATTTATCTAAGAATTTGTTGAAATCCCTTTCGCCTATGAAACATATGCCCGTGGAATCTCTTTTGTGTGCTGTTGCAAGTTGGTTTGTTTCTGCAATTTCTCTTACTTCGTCCTTAGTGAGTTCTCCTATGGGGAACAGAGTTTTAGAAAGAGCTTCCTGATTTACTCTGGATAAAAAATAGGATTGATCTTTGTTTTGATCGATGCCCTTTAAAAGATAAGTTTTCCCGTTTTCGGTTTTTGTCCTCGCATAATGGCCCATTGCTATGTAGTCGCATTCGAAGGCCATGGCAAAATTCAAAAAGGCTTTGAATTTTATCTCCGTATTGCACATGACGTCGGGATTAGGTGTCCTACCTTTTTTATACTCATCTAAAAAATAGGAGAAAACCCTATCTCTGTATTCCTTTTCAAAATTCACTGTGTAGTATTTAATATTCAATTGATTGGCTACTCTTACTACATCAAGGTAATCTTCTTGAGCACTGCATACGCCGTTTTCATCTTCTTCGTTCCAGTTTTTCATAAAGACTCCTGTGACGTCATATCCCTGCTCTTTGAGTAAAAGAGCGGCAACTGAAGAATCAACACCTCCACTCATTCCAAGAACCACGCTTTTTTTACCAGTCATTGAACTACCTCCTGTGGATCTAACATCTAAATATTATACATTAGAAATTGTTAAAAATCCACAAAAATCGTAAGTTTAAACCTTTGTAGAAAAGAATTATATTAAAAATCGGAATAAAAAAGATGTAAAAATAAAAACAACAACAACAACTTAAGTCAAGTCCTTAATTTTGTGTAAAATGCTATAATGCATATTCTTATTTTATTTT
>CAYFRD010000047.1:0-8019 GCA_964345555.1 uncultured Peptoniphilus sp.
TTTTTGCTGTTAATCTAATTGGATTTATGGGAAGCATCCCTTCCTTTTCTCCATATATTATCAACTGATCTCCTTCTTGAATAATGTATGGTTCTCCCGCCTTTTTTAAGCTAATTACAGTTATGCCCAAAGTTCCTTCCGCCTCTGCCAACTTAATTTCTTGGTCGTTTTCAAGAAGTGCTATCTTTATATTTGTATTTGGAGGTGTCATTACTACAATGCTTTCTTGACCTGTAAATATTTCATTTGCACTGATTACAAGTTGTTCCTGCTTTGTAAATTCAACTTCTACTGACGAATGATTTCCAAATTTATCAAAAGCTATAATTTCTACCCTTTGATTAATCGAAATTGGAACATCTCCTTTTGCATTTTGCGTTGTTTTATCATAATTTAATTCGTAGTAGTCTTCTCCAACTTTGGCATAGACTTTATATATTCCGCTTTCGTCTGCAACTGTGGCTTCTACTGAAGCATTTGATGCAGCTTCTCTTTGCAAAACTTTCGTTTCTTTTATTTCCGGAACTTTTTTGTCTATTTTTATAGCCTTTGTACTTTGTTCCGGTCTTTTATCCTTTTCCGCCACAAGTATTTTGTATTCATGTGAATCCAACACATTTTCATCTGCTATGGGTACTCTTGCCTTTCCATTGACAATACTTCCTTTGACAGGCTCTTGATTTCTTCCTATAACAGTAACCCATTCATCATATTGGTTTTTTCTAAGAAGAGTCACTTCTGTTGAAGCAGAATCTGTGGGTTGCTTGTCCAATGCACCTTCTATGTAACGTCCGTCTTCTTCTGTATCGACAAATATTTGTTCAATATTTTTCGCTGTAGCTGAAATTCTATCAGGATCAGATTCGTAGACATAGACGAGTTTAAGATTATTAATACGATTTACTACTATTTCTCCCTTACTTGAAAATTCTTCATTAAATTGTAAATATTCATCTGAATAGTCTCTTCTAAATTCATCTGCATTTAAAACATCACCCGTTCTCGCAGGGTATTTCTCCACATCTATGACTTTATAAGTCGAAGCATCAGATGCATTATAGGTTTGTCCTTCCTTTATTGCTCTATACTCAAGTTCAGTTGCGTATAAGTTCATATAATTAGTTGCGTAGGAATCTTTTATGGTTCTTCCTTTACCGTCTGTAATTTCTCCTTCAAAGTAATATGATTTATAACCCGCATCATCAGGTAAAAGAGCACTTGTAAACTTCACGGGAGTTTCCACTATAACACCTGAACTGAAAGGTGACCTTGCTTGTTTATTTAAATAAGATTGACTACCCCAGTAGTAATATCCTCTTTGTCCGTTGTACTGTTCATTTGTGGTAAGGGTCAATTTCCCATCTTCACTAAAATCTCCCTTTGTCACAAATATCGGTTCTTGAGTTGATGTGTTTTCCCAATTCATGGCATTGAAAGGTGCCCATATTCTGATATTGTCTCCATTCTCAACTTGTTCTAGCAGTTTAGGATCTATTCTAACGGTGTAGGACCATTCTCTTCCCGGCTCGACTTCATATTGTGCTGTTGCTCCATGAGGGAAACTATGAATTGCTCTTACGATAGTTTTTCCTGTCTTTTTATAGGGATACTCCCATTTCTTCTCAGGGGATATGGTTTTACCTTCATATTCAAGATGTACTCTCATATCACTTGTTGAAGCAAGCCAAAGTTTTCCATGAATCGACAGATTGCTTTCGTCATTTTGCTCGTTAATAAATGTTCCTGAACCCATAGATGCTTTTATTAACTTTATTTTACTCTCCTCCAAGGCATTTACTTGAAGTCTCATATCCATAGTAAACTGGCTTTGTCCTGTTTCTTTTTTGATCGTATCCCAGCTTGCATTTAGCGGAATTGTAAAGGGTGTTTGATATTTAACTGCTTCTACTGGAGCGCCGAAGTAAATTCCCCAGTTACCTGCTCCGAAGCTTCTGGTTAATTTATTCTCTATACTTCCATATTTTTGAGATGTTGCTCCCTTTTTGTCTAAATACACCCTATAGACCGGTTCATTAGTGTTTAGATAAGGATCCATTCCTCCGTATCCTCTTCCCGTATCTTTAAAATTGGCATCTGCTCCGCCGATCATGTCATGTTTTATAAGTTGAGCATATCTTGTGTATCCAGATCCTGTATCTTTAATTTCAAAATAATCGGGAAGGTATTTTGTCAATTTCGGATCTACTCTGAAATATACCCATATCGATCTTTCAGATGGAATTGCTACTGCTCTGTAATACATCTTAAAATTAAGTTCAGCATTGCCGTTGACCTGTGTTCCAATATCCTTAAATGCCACGCCTGATTCCATTACAGTGGACTTAATAACTTCTGTATGAAGTTTATCGGGTAGTAACCAATCACTTACTCCGCCAATTTCAGCATATCCGCCAAGATCTCTTTCACTTGTGCTCGTAATAGTTGGAATATTATTCTCTGCAATTACATTTGCCGGTGTCGCTAAAATTCCAATCCCCAAAACACAAGAAATCAAACCTATTGAAATTTTTCCCATTTCAAAATTAAGCTTCTTTTTACAATTACTTGCTTGTGTTTTTAATCTCACTCATTTTTCCTCCTTCATTGATCTTTTTCATATTTCACTTTGTTCGATAAAACTATTTATTTTTGCATAATTCCCCCTCTCAATACAATTTACTTAAAGTCAAGATTTAAACTTAACTTCAAATTCTTTTTAGATATTTATGTATTTATAAATTTCTTTCAAATATGAATTGAATTTAATTTCATCACAACCATATAGAATACTCTACCTGTTGAGTTTAGTTTATTTTCAAAAAATTTTGACTTAATCAAATTAATAAAATGTTTCTAAATCCTGCTTAAATTTATTAAATCTGTTTAAAGTCATCAATAATAATATATATTAAATTTTTAAATTTATAATTCTCATTTATCTGCGTTTTTCATTAAATACTTGTCCTTGTATGGTGAGTGGGCTTTTGGCTTCAAATAAAAGTACGGTTTAAAACTTAATGGTTCTTCCAATCTATTAAAATTATATGTAAAGTATGGTTTATTAATAAACAATACCATACTAGTCGCGTTTAGTTTTTTCTTAAAAATTTTTGTTTTTTATAAAATTATAAGTCCTTAATCAATTTATCAATCGTCATATTTTTGAATCTATTTTCCATGTCATTTTGCAGCTTTGAATAAAAATTTCTGACCGGGCAATATGAAGTACCCTTTAAATCACATTCTTCTGTATCTTCCAAACACTGATTTATTTTTATAGTTGGTTCCATAATGACAATTATATCGTAAATGCTTATCTTATTCGTCGGCTTATTGAGCAAATATCCACCTTTGATACCTCGTTCTCTTTTTATTAAACCGAACTTTGTAAGTTTTCTTGCAATTTTCATCACATAGTTCTTTGTAACACCGGTAGCTTGTGAAATTTTCTCTGATGTAGTGATTTCATCTTGTTGTGATAAAAATATAATCATTCTTATGGCATAATCCGTAGTTTTATTTAATTGCAAGCTATACCACCGTCCCCCTCCCTCATCTATACTTGCTAATCTTATTAGTGAATTCAAGCTTGAATTCTTACTTAAAAATATTATATCACTTTTTTTTAGAAAGTAAATGTTTAAATTATTTCATTATAGTACACATTTAAAATGGTTAGCATACTCATAAAAAAACAACTATCTGTTGTAGTAGAATAAATATAATAATATTTAGGAAAATTAAAACTTATTCTATTCATATCTACGCATGGAATAAGTATTTTCCAACGTAGCTGAGGCTTTCTAATACGTCTAAAATGTGTCGGTTATTTTATCGCTTGCAAATTTTAGTTAATGATTTTAAAACTAATTCTATTATATTGAATATCAAGCGAAGAGATAATAAATGTAATATAGAAAATAGAGGGCCGATGCCCGTCGTTCCAAATTATGCCAAAAAATATACGTATATGACAATCTTATTAACAAGCAATATATTTGTTATTTGCAATTCCATTTTGCATATGTGCTCATGTGTATTACCTAACGATATTATATTAATACTTTCTTGATATTTTACAGTTGACAGGCACTTATTGTGATCTTTTATTGGATTTTCACCACTAAGGAACAAGTCCACAACAGTAAGTATTATTTATACAAAAAAGAGAATGCTTAAGCATTCTCTTTAATAATAATTCTATACAGCTTTTGTTCTGAAATAAAACTTTGAGCCTTTTCCTATTTCGGATTCCACACCATATTCAAACTTGTGCATTTCAAATATGTTTTTGACTATATACAGTCCCAATCCCGTTCCCGCTTCGGGTCTTATGTGATTAGCTCTGACTCTGTAGAATCTTTCCCAAATATTATTCAGTTCGGACTCAGGGATTCCCATTCCTTTATCTATGCAACTGAATTCAACAATTCCATCCTTTTCAATCACCTTCAATGTAATTTCCTTGTCATCCTTTGAATAGTTGATGGCATTGTTTATCAAATTGTATATGGCTTGTTCAAGCCTTTTTTTATCGGCTACTATGTGAGTGTTACCCTCTTTTTTTAAAGTGAATTTATACATTCCCGGACTCATCATTTTTTCAAATCTGTCTATTAGCTGTTGTGTGATTTCCGACAAGTCAATCTTCTCCGGTTTTACATCTTCCAATTTTGATTCTATCTTCGACAAGTCCAATAAGTCGTTCACAAAATGCGTCAATTTGTCAGCTTCATCTATTATTGTATTAATGTGGGCGTTTCGCAGTTCTTTATCATTCCCTGAAATATCCCTTATCATCTCTCCATAGGATCTGATGACGGTCAAGGGTGTTTTTAAATCATGGCTTACGTTGGCGATTAAATCCTTTCGCAATTCAATGGTCTTGGTGAGTTCGTCCGTTGCATAGTTAAGCGTATTGGACAGGTCATTGATCTCTGTGTAATCCACGTTGTTGAAGTGAACCTTATAATCTCCGCTTCCCAACTGGCGTGCTGTTTTTGACATTTCAACAAGAGGTTTAGACAATCTCATTGAAAAATAATAAGATAAGACTATACTTAAGAGAAGGGAAATTATAGACACTATTATCAGCATTCGCTTCAATATATCCGTAGTGGAATCTACCGGCTCAAGAGCTGTCTTTATCATGATATAATACTTGGATGTGATGTCCTTTCCAAGATATCCGGCATAGACTATACTGGGATTTTCCAAATTTTGAAATTTGGTTATAAATACTCTTGAAAGTCTTTTGCCGTCCTTTATACCGGCAAAGAATTCGTCAAAGGTATCTTGGTCTATTACCTTAGGTTTTATCAATACATCGATCCATGTCAACGGGAAAATCAGATGACCTCTCTCATCTATTACCTCTATGGTCATAGCCTTTCTTTGGGAGTAGTTGAGCACCTTAGTTTCAAAAGTTTCGCTTTTAAACTCTCCTCTTAAATAGTCTCCTATTTTCGTAACTTCTCTTATTTTCATAGATTCATAAAATCTATTTAAAA
The DNA here is from genome assembly GCA_964345555.1 of uncultured Peptoniphilus sp. GTDB lineage: Bacteria > Bacillota > Clostridia > Tissierellales > Peptoniphilaceae > Peptoniphilus_E. Next base: position 5,511 of record CAYFRD010000047.1, read on the forward strand.
AAACTATCTGCAAAAGCCACAGAAGAACTAAAATCGATACCGCAAATACCACGAAATACTTCCAAAATGTGAACATTATGCTGTTTTTGTCAATTTTTATCCTATTCCCTAGCATCGAATTTGTACCCTGTACCTCTCACCGTAACTACGAATTTTCTGTAATCTTTTATTGAATTTCTGAGCATTTTTATGTGGGTGTCGACAGTTCTGTCATCACCGTAAAAATCATAACCCCACACTTCGCTTAAAAGTTTATCCCTAGATAAGGCGATATTTTCATTGGTGGCAAGGTAGACCAAAAGATCATATTCCTTGGGAGTCATATCCACCTTTTCTCCATCTACATAGACGACTTTTCCATCTAAGTCGATTTTTAGTCCTTCAAACTCCATGGTCTTGTTTGTAATGATCTTTTTATGTCTTTTTACAATTACATTTAATCTCGCCATGAGTTCCTTTGGCGAAAAGGGTTTTACAACATAGTCATCGATTCCTATTTCAAATCCGAAAAGCTTGTCGTACTCCTCTCCTCTGGCTGATAACATGAGTACGGGAATATCGGCTATCTTTTTTATTTCTGTATAGGTGGAAAATCCGTCCAACCTGGGCATCATTATATCCATTACTATAACATCGAATTTTTCTTCTCTGCACTTTTCAATTGCCTCTATGCCGTCGGAAGCTTCCGTGACGCTGTTGCCTTCAAATTCGGCATAAGTTCTGATGACTTCTCTTATCTTAGCCTCATCATCTACTACTAAAATTTTAAACAAAATATCACCTGCCTTTCTGGGCTGATTATATTATGCGAATGTGAAATAAATATGAAATTATTATAAATTGCCTTTCAACCCGCACTCTTCGGCTCTTTCTTGCAGTCCTTTTATGGTTTCTTCAAATATTATATTTTTGTCGATTCCCATCATTTCTATGCCCTTTAATATCACATCTCTGTCGCATCCTGCGGCAAATTTTTTATCTTTGAATTTTTTGTTCAAACTCTTAACGTTTAAGTCCAACACAGATTTGCTGGGTCTTAGCAGGCAACAGGCATTTATTATTCCTGTGAGTTCATCTATGGTGTACAGCGTTTTTTCCATAGTTGATTCGGGTTTTACATCAGAGCACAATCCCCAGCCGTGTGAAACTATGGCTCTGATATATTCTTCATCCCATCCTTCTTCTTCTAAAATTTGTCTGGTCATGGTGCAGTGTTGATCCGGATATTTTTCATAATCCAAATCGTGAGCAAGTCCCACTACTGAATATTTTTCCACATCTTCACCAAAATATTTTGCAAAGTGTATCATGGCAGCTTCCACTTGAAGTGCATGTTTAATAAGAGCGTCCGATTCATTGTATTTCAACAATAATTCCATTGCATCTTCTCTTGTTGGTATCATCCAATCATCTCCTTTCATATATAATACAATAAAACTTAACTTTTTTGAACTGAACTGTACATAGAATTTTGCTATGCTATAATTTTAAAAAGAGGTGAATTTATGTTAGTAAAAAAAGCTGTTATTCCGGCCGCCGGACTGGGCACGAGATTTTTACCCTTTACAAAGTCAATACCTAAGGAAATGTTGCCCATAATAGATACGCCCGGCATTGAATTTTTAATAAGGGAAATCACAAAATGCGGAATTAAAGATATCTTAATAATTTTAAGCAACGGAAAGGATTCAATCGTTGATTATTTTGACACCAATAACCAGTTGGAAGAAAAACTGATTGCGGATAATAAAGTCGAAGATCTTGAAAAAATAAGGAATTTAAACAATATCGCAAATATTCATTTCATCAGACAGCACAAAGCTTTAGGTTTAGGTCATGCTGTCAACTGTGCGGCAAGTTTTGTAGGAAATGAACCTTTTTTACTTCTCCTTGGAGATGAAATGATAGACAACTCCATAAATGCTTCGGAACAATTGATTGATAAGTTCAATGAAGTGCAAAGTTCCGTAATAGGATTATACGAAGTGGAAAGAAAAGATGTGCATAAATACGGGATAGTCGAATTGGAAAAGGACAGAATACTGTCAATGGTTGAAAAGCCCGATGTAGACTCCGCTCCATCAAATCTCACCATTATAGGAAGATACATAATCACTCCTGAAATATTTAAAATACTTCCCAATTTAAGTCAGGGGGCAAAGGGTGAAATCCAACTTACAGACGGATTGATTCAGCTTATGAAAACACAGGACATATATGGAGTAAGTATTAAAGGCAGGAGATATGACTTGGGTTCAAAAATCGGATACTTGAAAGCAACCTTTGATTTTGCATTAAAAAATGAAGAATTAAAAGACGAATTTAAAAAATACGTCAAAGAAAAGATAAAAGAATTTTAACGTAATTGCTTTTCTATAATAATATACCTTATAAAAGCTAATATACATTCTTTTCGAAATAATTTAAATATGTTATATAAAAATGATTTTCTCTGATTTTTACTATTAATTATAAAAGAATCATTATGAAATATTTATAATCAAAAACA
>CAYFRD010000048.1:0-4756 GCA_964345555.1 uncultured Peptoniphilus sp.
TACCGGGTGCATTTTGTATCAAACTCGTGTTCTTTGCCAATACAAATTTATTTCAATAATTGAGAATTTAAAAATAGTATTTTAAATAACTATTTATTTTTTTATGGAAATTAATTGTAATGTCAATATTTTATATAATTAATTTTACAATGCGATATAACAGATTGTTGAGATGAAATTTGATTTTTTCTTGCAGTTTTATTGTAATGTATGAAAATGCAAGGCTTAAGCGTGATTATAGCCTTGAAAATCTTTACATTATCGCATATTTGTGATAGACTATTTTGGTAAATTTAAACATAAGATTTGTTAAAAAACAATTCTTTTGCAGGGGGTGTTTTTATGGCTGATAGAGTAGTATTAGAATGTACAGAGTGTAAACAAAGAAACTATGTAACTTATAAAAATAAGAAGACTAATACTGGAAGGCTTGAGCTGAAAAAATATTGTAAGTTTTGTAAAAAGCATACGGCTCATAAGGAAACTAAGTAATCTTTTGGGAGGATAAAATTGGCGAAAGATAATACTATTAAAAAAACAGAAGAAAAGAAAAGTCTTGCTAAGTATTTTAGAGGAGTAAGATCTGAATTTAAAAAAGTTGTCTGGCCAACAAAGAAAGACCTTATAAACTACAGCCTTATAGTAATTGCTGCAGTGATTGCGGCAAGTGTATTATTCATCATATACGACAAAATCGTTATGTTCTTATTAAGTACCTTTATTTATAGATAAGGTGATAATAATGGACGAGGATTTAATGGTAAATGAAAATAGTGAACAGGATGCTAAATGGTATGTTGTGCACACTTATTCGGGACACGAAAATAAAGTGAAGGCTACTATGGAAGCCTTGGTTGTAAATAGCAATATGCAGCAGTATATATTCGACATTCAAGTTCCTATGGAAGAATACGTTGATAATAAGGATGGAGTTAAAAAAGTTAAAGAAAGAAAGATTTTTCCGAGTTATGTTCTTGTAAAGATGATAATGAACGATGAATCTTGGTACCTTGTGAGAAATACCAGAGGAGTTACAGGATTTGTAGGGCCGGGTTCGAAACCTGTTCCGCTTACAGATGAGGAAGTTCGAAATCTCGGAGTTGCTACGGACAAGGAATTGTTCGGGGACTACGAAATTGGAGAAAATATAAAGGTAATAAATGGACCTTTCAATGACTTCTCGGGAGTAATTGACTCCTTTAATTATGAAAAAGGTAAGGTAAAAGTTTCAATTTCTATGTTTGGCAGAGATACTTTAGTTGAATTAGACTTCAATCAAATTATTAAGCAAAATTAACAAGTTAGCGTGTAGTGGGAGGGGAATCCCGTATACCACAAGGAGGAAACAATAATGGCAAAAAAAGTAATAGCGATGGTAAAATTACAAATTCCGGCCGGAAAGGCAACACCGGCTCCACCAGTAGGTACAGCATTAGGACCTCACGGCGTAAACATCATGCAGTTTACAAAGGAATTTAATGCAAAAACTCAAGATCAAGCAGGTTTGATCATTCCTGTTGTCTTAACAGTATATCAAGACAGATCTTTCACCTTTATAACAAAAACACCACCTGCAGCAGTTTTAATTAAGAAAGCGCTTAATTTACAAGCTGCATCAGGAGAACCCAACAAGAAAAAGGTTGGCAAAATAACTAAGGCTCAAATAAAAGAGATAGCCGAATTAAAAATGAAAGATTTAAATGCAGCAAGTGTTGAATCTGCAATGAGCATGATAGCCGGAACTGCAAGAAGTATGGGTGTAGAAGTAGTAGATTAGTGGGAGGATTTATTTCCGATAATACCACAAGGAGGGATTATTAATGCCAAAAAGAGGTAAAAAATATATAGAAAGCGCTAAGCTTGTCGATAGAAAAAAATTATACGACTATGATGAAGCAATTGATCTTGTACAAAAGACGACAACTACAAAATTTGATTCCACTGTTGAACTTGCAGTAAGACTGGGCGTAGATCCAAGACATGCGGACCAACAAGTAAGAGGTACTACAGTTCTTCCCCACGGAACGGGTAAAACTAAGAGAGTACTTGTAATAGCAAAGGCCGATAAGGTAAAAGAAGCTGAAGCGGCAGGAGCTGATTACGCAGGAGGAGAAGAATATATTGAAAAAATCCAAAAAGAAAATTGGTTGGAATTTGATGTATTGATTGCTACTCCGGACATGATGGGAGTTGTCGGTAAAATCGGTAGACTTTTAGGACCTAAGGGTCTTATGCCTAACCCGAAATCAGGAACTGTAACCTTTGATATAGCACAAGCTGTTGAAGAAACTAAGGCAGGAAAGATTGAATATAGAGTTGACAAGGCTTCTATAATCAATGTTCCCATAGGAAAGGTTTCTTTCGGATCTGAGAAATTAACGGAAAACTTTAAAGCGGTTATGTCAGCAATCATTAAGGCAAAACCGGCAGCAGCTAAAGGAAGATACTTGAAATCTGTAACATTAGCTACTACAATGGGTCCCGGAATCAGAATCAACGGACAAAAATTAATGGAACTATAAAAACACCTTAAAGACTGTGTGTAAAGCACAGTCTTTTTTTGTATTAAAAATATTTATGTTATGCGGGAAGTTTCTCATAGTTTTAGCTATGAAAATCAATAAAAATATTCGATTGATATAATATTTCTACTAATTGAAAAATACCAAGTAGATATTAATACGAAATCGTTAAATCGCTTATATATACATACAAAATGAAACTGAAAATATTATGTTATAATTGCTTTAAATCATAGAAGAAAAAAATTTATGAAAGTTTTACAAATAACAATAAATTCTGGAACTTGTTGTTATTCGCTTGGGCGATGAGACTTTACTCATATAATTTTCACATTTGTATTTATTTACATATTCAATATTGAATTCATTTTAAATTAGTAACAAGTAAAGTTTGCAAGTGTGTGATATAATTTTTACAATATTAATTAAAGTATTAAATTTGTAAATTAAAACTTGGATTGAGAAATTTATTGAGGTTGTATATGAAAAAATATATTATGGCTTTTGATGCAGGTACTACCAGCAATAGAACTATTTTATTCGATAAGGACGGACAGGCGATTTCCGTTGCACAGAAGGAGTTCAAACAATATTTTCCACAACCTGGATATGTGGAGCACGATCCTAAGGAGATATGGTCAACGCAAATAGGAACTGCAGTTGAGGCAATGTCAAAAGTCGGGGCGACGGCAGCTGATATTGCGGCTATCGGCATAACAAATCAAAGAGAGACCACTGTTTTATGGGATAAAAATACGGGAGAACCTATCTATAACGCCATTGTATGGCAATGTAGGAGAACTTCTGAATATTGTGATTTTTTAAAGTCTCAAGGTTGTGAAGAAAATTTCAGAGAAAAAACCGGTCTTGTAATTGATGCTTATTTCTCCGCTACAAAGATAAAATGGATACTGGATAATGTTCAAGGGGCAAAGGAAAAAGCCCTTGCAGGAGATATTCTATTCGGTACTGTGGATACGTGGTTGATTTGGAAGCTTACCGGTGGCAAAGTGCATATTACTGATTATTCCAATGCTTCCAGAACTATGCTTTTTAATATAAGAGAACTGTGTTGGGACGAGGAAATTTTGAAAATATTGGATATCCCAAAAAATATTTTGCCTGAGGTAAGACCCTCCGGTGAAGTTTACGGTTACACAGATTCCAAGTACTTGGGAGGCAGCATTCCAATAGCCTGTGCCATAGGAGATCAGCAGGCGGCTCTTTTCGGGCAGGGTTGTTTTGAAAAGGGTGAGGCTAAAAATACTTATGGAACGGGAGCTTTTATGCTGATGAATACAGGAGAAGACATAATCATGAGCAAGAACGGTCTTGTCAGTACCATCGCTTGGGGATTCGGAGGTAAAGTCCACTATGCTCTTGAAGGGTCTATTTTTATTGCGGGCTCAGCTATTCAATGGTTGAGGGATGAAATGCGACTTATAGATTCCTCCGAAGATAGCGAATACATGGCAAACAAGGTAAAGGATACAAATGACTGCTATGTTGTTCCAGCGTTTACCGGTCTGGGAGCGCCTTATTGGGACCAATATGCCAGAGGAACCATCGTAGGACTTACCAGAGGTGTGAATAAGTACCATGTAATAAGAGCGACTCTTGAGTCCATCGCACTACTTTCAAATGATATATTAATGGCTATGCAAGAAGACTGCGGATTTAATTTGAAGTCTTTGAAAGTGGATGGAGGAGCCAGTAAAAATAATTTTTTGATGCAATTTCAATCGGATATTTTGGGAGTGGAAGTTATCAGACCTAAGGAAGTGGAAACTACAGCTCTTGGAGCCGCAAGGCTAAGCGGACTGGCGGTGGATTTTTGGAACGACGATGGAGAATTCAATACAAAATCCAACAGCGACAGAGTGTTCATTCCGGGTTTAGATAAAGAAAAGGCGGAGAATATTTTACATAAATGGCACAAGGCGGTAAAATATTCAATGGATTGGGCAAGGTAATAAAATTCACATAACTTTTTTAAATTTATTACAAACCGGGTTTAGATAAAGAAAAAGCGGAGAATATTTTACATAAATGGCACAAGGCGGTAAAATATTCAATGGATTGGGCAAGGTAATAAAATTCACATAACTTTTTTAAATTTATTACAAAACAATAATGTTTTCGGTATCCACCTATGTGTAGCATCATGGAAGTGTCGATTTTTCACATCAAAGTTTTAAAAATTTTTTTAAAATTATTGAAGTTTTTTAATAAAT
>CAYFRD010000048.1:4856-7832 GCA_964345555.1 uncultured Peptoniphilus sp.
TTTTAATAAATAGAGTATGGAATTTAGGGTTGAATATTTTGACAATATTTAAAAGTGTTGACAAAATTTATCTTTTTAAAAGTGAATAAAACTTTGGTATAAATTTAATTAAATTAAGGAGGACATTATGAAAAAGAAGGTATTGTTAATCACTGTAATTATAAGCTTATTGCTAAGTTCTTTACCGGTATTTGCAGCTCCTGTAAGCAAATTAGATTTTAAAGAACGCCATACTTTTGAAGAAATAGAAAATGAATTAGAGAGATTAAGTAAAGATTATCCTGAATACACTAAGTTGTTTTCAATAGGATCAAGTTGGCGTGAAAATGAAATTTGGTGCTTAAAGATCACAAATAAGAAGATAGCTGATGAAAAGAAAACAGGAATTGCAATTATGGCCAATATTCACGGAGGAGAGCAGGAATCTGCAGAATCTGCATTGTACAGTGCTATAAAATTCTGTGAAGAATCTTCAACTGCTGAAGGTAAAAAGATACTTGATGGTTATGTAATTTATATAGTGCCTGTAATTAATCCTGACGGATATATTCAATCATTTATATACAATACCAGACCAAATTTGAAACCTACCGATTTAAATGGAGATGGAGTAGTATTTAGCGATCCTTATACAGATATAAATGGAGATGGCGTAATAGCTGAAGTTTATAAAGGTAAAGTGGACACTAAACTAAAAGAAAGAGAAAAAATAGGCATGGAAAGTCCTGATTGGGATAAAAACGGGATTTTGGGAGATGATCCTAAGACCAGCGGAATCGATTTAAACAGAACTTTTAAATATCAATATGCAAGATATGATATTGAAACTGATCCCAAATTTAACAAAGATTCTGCAGGTGTAGTCGGAAATAATTCATATAAAACTAATGGAAAGGCGGAGGCTGGAGGACGAGAACCTGAAGTTAAAGCTGTTGAAAGATTTTTTGCAAAATATCCGGTAGATGCAATGACTACTATTCACACAGGAATTCAAACAGTTCTATATCCTTGGTGCTATAGAGCATATGAACCCGAAAATCCTAAAGATGTTCAAATACCTCATATGAAAGAAACATCTGAAAAGATGGCGAAAAAGTTCAGCGAAATTACAGGACGTGATTTTTATGCTAAACAATCCTATGATGACTATACTACATCTGCAGAATTAATAGATTATACATTCGGAAGACATAAGATTAATTCCTACACAATTGAAGTATATAGACCCGGAATGTCCGATCCTAAATCTGAATACATAGAAGACAGATGTGCATGGAACGATAAATTACCTGAAGAAACTTGGATATTCTATAACAAAGAAGATATAAAATCAAAATTAAATCTCGACTATGAAAACCTAGGTTTAAAGGATGGAGAAGGTTTGTGGTTTAAGAATACTTCAAGGGCACAAATGGCAGGTAAAGCTCCGGAAGATCAAGATGTAATGGTAAAAGGATGTTTTGAAATCATAAAATTAATGATTGAAAGCGAAGAACCTAACGGAAATAACAATTACTTTTGCCCTGAATATCTACAATAATATTTAAATACCAAAGTTTTATTGCCCCGTAAGGGGCTCTTTTAATTTTAAAACTATAGTGCGGTATAAATAATAATGCTGTAATATAAATCAAAATGCAGAAATTTTTTGTATAATATATTTTTTAAATTTTAAGAATTATTAATGATTAAAATTTATTAATAATGTTGACATTAATATTAAACTATGTTATTATACACATTGTTAATTAACCGCAGACAGTAGGGAGCATATGCTTTAATAATCCTACCGAGGTAAGCAATCGAAAGTTATATCGAATTTCTTAATCTCATCATGTCTGCGATGAGATTTTTTATTTGGGGGTGAAATTATGAGAGAAGAAAAACTTCAAGCAAAAACCCAATTAGTTGATGAAATAAAACAAAAGGTCAATGAATCTCAAGCTATGGTTTTTATAAATTATAGAGGTTTAAGTGTAGAAGCGGTAACTGAATTGAGAGCTAAGTACAGAGAAGCGGGAGTTCAATACAAGGTTTACAAGAACACCATGATGAGACGAGCTTTTGAAGAACTTGGTTTTGACGAAGGGATTAACGAGTTTCTTAAAGGACCGAGTGCAGTGGCATTTTCAATTGAAGACCCTGTTTCGGCTGCTAAGATAACTTCGGAATTTGCTAAAGATCACGAACAAGTTGAAATCAAAACCGGTATTGTTGATGGTAAATTGATTTCTGTAGCAGAAATAGAAAGATTAGCTAAACTTCCGCCTAAGGAAGTTCTTATTGCTCAAGTTCTAGGTGGATTGAACGCTCCGATCCAAGGACTTGCAAATGTATTGAGCGGAAATATCCGTGGACTTGCAGTTGTTTTAGATGCAATACGCGAAAAGAAAGAAAAAGAAGCAGCATAAAATTTTAAAATAATTAATTTGGAGGAATAAAAATGTCAGAAAAAGTACAAGCTCTTATTGAAGAGATTAAAAATTTAACAGTATTGGAATTATCAGAAGTAGTTAAAGCTCTTGAAGAAGAATTCGGAGTATCAGCAGCAGCACCTGCAGCAGTTGTAGCAGCAGCACCTGCAGCCGGAGCAGCAGCACCTGCAGCAGAAGAAAAAACTGAATTTAACGTTGTTCTTAAAGATGCAGGAGCAGAAAAGATCAAGGTTATCAAAGTAGTTAAAGACCTTACAGGATTAGGACTAAAGGAAGCAAAAGCATTAGTAGACGGAGCTCCTAAGGCTGTTAAAGAAAACGCACCTAAGGAAGAAGCAGAACAAATCAAAGCTAAGCTTGAAGAAGTTGGCGCAACTGTAGAACTTGACTGATTAAATTGAATTTTTAAGAAGCAAAGCCATTTAATTGTATGTGCAATTAAGTGGCTTTTTTGTTTTTTCTAAAAAAGCAGATTATTAGGGGAAATTAAATATCAAAGAAAATAATAAATTTGTGAAAAAAATGGTATAAAAAGAATATT
>CAYFRD010000049.1:0-5353 GCA_964345555.1 uncultured Peptoniphilus sp.
ATACCAAGGCTATGAGTCATTATTTTATTGTTGCACTTAGAGTGTAAATTCAAGTATCAAAATTATAATGGGAGGAAATATAAATCATGGAAAAGCAAGAAGGAATAAAGAAAAAGAAAGACAAAGAACATATAAGAATGCCTCATATCTTTGTAATACTGTTTATGATTGTCTTGGGAGTTGCATTGCTGACTTACATAATACCGGCAGGACAATATGCTCGCATAGAGGACCCGAACACCGGAAGAGAAATACTGGATGTAACATCTTTTAGTTATGTAGAAAAAAATCCGACGACGCCGATGGACTTGTTCCGTTCAATACCGGAGGGACTTATTCAAACCTCTGAAATAGTGTTTTTAATACTGATAATAGGCGGTGCTATGGAGGTAATAACAAAGTCGGGAGCACTTGTAAACGGAATAGGAGCTCTGGCGAAGAAATTGGGTTCAAGAGAACACTTCATGATTCCCATGTTTTTATTCGTATTTGCATGGGCAGGAGCAATACTTGGTACATCAGATGAAGTTTGTGTATTTGTGCCAATGGGTATATTGATGGCAAAAGCATTGGGATATGATGTAATAACGGGCACGGCGATGGTATCGCTGGGAGCAGCCTTCGGGATCACATCGGGGATATTCATTCCTTTCACAGTGGGAGTTGCACAACAAATCGCAGGACTTCCGCTTTATTCAGGAGCGTGGTTCAGACTTATAGCCATGGTGACATTTTATACCACCACATTGATATATTTGACAAGATATGCAAAAAAAGTAAAGGCGGATCCTACAAAAAGCTATATGTACGGAGTTGAAACGGACAAGGATTATGAAAAAATAGATTTTGAAAATATCCATCCCCTAACAAAGGAGCAAAAGATTGTATTGACCATACTTTTTGCAGGGATAGCTTTAATAATATTTGGAATAATAAAATATAGATGGTACATAAATGAAATGTCGGCAGTTTACTTGGCAATAGCGATTTTTTCAGGACTTGTAGCAAAAATGACTCCCAGTGAAATAGCTATTACATTCACAGAAGGAGCAAAGGAACTTATATTCGGAGCACTGGTAGTCGGCTTGGCAAAATCCATATCGGTAATAATGGTAAATGCAAATATAATCGATACGATAGTTTACGGTCTATCCAGTGTAATAAGTCTGTTCCCGAGGTTCTTATCCTCTCTTGGAATATATTTTATAAACTTAATACTGAACTTTTTCATAACATCAGGTAGCGGACTTGCAGCTACATCCATGCCTATAATGGTTCCTCTTGCCGATGTACTTGGACTTACAAGACAGACTGCAGTGCTTGCCTTCCAATTCGGCGACGGCTTTACCAATTCCATAATACCAACATCATCGGAACTGATGGCATATCTAGCTGTAGCGGGAATTCCCTACACAAAGTGGGTTAAATTTATCAAGCCGCTTATGATAGTATGGATATTGTCAGGAGTAGTATTGTTGCTAATAGCAGATGCAATAAAAATCGGACCATTTTAAAAAGGAGAAATACTATGAAATTTGCAATTATAGGCACAGGAAATACGGGCGTAGCAATGGCTGGACATTTAACTACATTAAATCAGCAGTTCCGCCTTTATGACAGAAATAAAGAAAAGGTTGAAAAGATAAAAAAAGAAGGAATTATACTAAGAGGTGTATTGGAAGTGAAAACTTCCGTGGAAATAACCAATGATATTGAAGCTGCCATTGAGGGCGTTGATTATATCATGATCATGACCACCGCAAACGGTCACAGGGAAATAGGAGAACAATTAGCAAAGTACGTCACAGATAATCAAGTAATACTCATTTTTAACGGTAACTGGGGTGCAGTGGAAATAAAGGAAGAGCTCAAAAAAGCAGGCAAGGACAAGACGGTCGTTGCAGAAACGGGAGCGCAGATATACATCAGCGACTATATTGAGCAAGGTCAGGCTGAGTTGATGACCATAAAAAATGCCATAGACATAGCTTCCATACCCTCCAACGCAGTAGGCAGGATAAAAGAGGAATTAAAAGAAATATACCCTCAGTTTAACACAGTGTCAAATGTCCTTGAAACATCGATAAACAATTCCAACCCCACATACCACTTGCCCATCGTCTTGTTCAATGCGGCGAGAATAGATGCTAAACAACCTTTTAAATTTTATGGTGAAGGGGCATCGGAAAAAGTCGTCAGATATACAGAGAAGATAGATGAAGAAAGGCTAAAAATATGTGAAAACTTAGGTATAAAGGGAGTAAGAGCATTGGACATTATAAACAGTTTTTGGGATATTAAGTACGATAATATCTATGATACCATGCATTTAAATCCCGTCTACAACAAAGGATATGCTCCATTGACCTTTGAGCACAGATATCTTTCCGAGGATTTGCCCTATGGAATCGGATCCTTGGTAAAATTGGCACACAAATACGATGTTGAAGTACCACACTTGGAAAATTTAGTCACGTCTTTATCATTGTTTTTAGATAAAAATTTTTTGGAAATAGGACCTGATTTTAAAAATTTCAATGTGGAAGATTATTTATAAAATTATAATATTAAAAAACTCTCTAATATCATTTTAGAGAGTTTTTTGTTATGTGAAAGATACACCGGTTAAATTGGAGGGACGTATAGTTTTATCAGTAAAATCTCAATAAAAGAATCTCGCTTGATAATAAGTGTCTGTCAAGTGTAAAAATATAACTAAGATATGAATATGATATAGTTAAATCATATATTTTCATATAAGCGCAGGCGACCACCAGTTATATTTGGCCGGATTATAATTTGTGACGTGCGATATAGTACTCTACGTTTTCATATTTCATTTATTGGTGCAGAGCGGATATCCACATCAACCTGATACATATCCAATATTGAAATTATTTCAAAGGACAGCAAGTAAATTTTTCAAGCGGCAGACTAACCCGCCTTAGGTATGAGTTGTAATATATATCTTTTGGATACATGAGAAACACCACCGGAGTAACCGATGGTGTGATGACTGTTGCAACTGATTTTATTATGACAATTTCATATCTCCGTCCTTGATAAATCCTTTTTTTCTCATTATTTCATAAATTATAAAAGATATAAGTGCAGGAAGAAAAATTTGAAGGAGCAGTATCAGCATAAATATTTTTGAATTTGACATATAGGAACTCATTGCGTTGAATGTTCCCACTTGTCCTACAAGACCGCTTGTGCCCATCCCTGATCCAAGAGGGGTATTTTCCATTTTAAACACAATGGTGGATACAGGACCTAATATGGCAGAAGCAAGAGTCGGGGGAATCCAAATCCTGCTGTTTTTAATGATGTTTGGCATTTGCAGCATGCTGGTTCCCAAACCTTGAGCAACTAAACCCTCAACTCCGTTATCTCTGTAGGATATGACCGCAAATCCCACCATTTGGCAGCAGCATCCAACAGTAGCCGCACCGCCTGCAAGTCCGCTCAATGACAACATCATGCAAAGTGCAGCAGATGAAATGGGGAGAGTAAGAGCAATTCCTACTATGACAGATACTAAAATTCCCATGATAAAGGGTTGTTGTTCCGTTGAAAACATTATTAGATTGCCTATTGATACCATTACGGATTGTATGTAAGGTCCAACAAAGGTTGCAATTACAAGTCCAACCAACACTGTCACCGTAGGTGTAATTACTATGTCTATCTTAGTTTCCTTGGAAACTATTTTTCCGAATTCCACAGCAAAAATAGTAGCAATGAAAACACCTATGGGGCCACCCAATTCGTTTCCCGCGATTCCTACAAGAGTACTTGAAAACAAAACCAGATCCGGAGCCTTCAAGGCGTAGGCTATGGAAACCGCAATAGCCGCTCCTGTAGCCTTTTGAGCTATGGGCCAGACAGTTTCGCTTAGAAAAACGATGTTAAGCTCGGTACCTACGGTATTTAATATGGTTCCGACCAGCAGTGATGCGAAAAGACCGTAAGCCATTGCTCCCATGGCATTGATAAAGTACGTCTTCCAAGACAGATTAATGTTTTTTTTCTTTAAAAATTCTTTTATAGTTACCACCTCTTTAAGGAAGTATTATAACACATTGCAAGCTTATGTCACAGTATTCACCAAACTTTCATTTATTGTAAATTTTTTTACATTAATTTTACAATGGGGTAGAACGAACTTTACAATCTACAACTATAATCAAGATGATTAAAAAAGATTGAAAGGATGAATTATTATCATGAAGTTTATTAATTTGAGAAAGAAATTGACGTTGGGATTATTAGTAGGTTCTCTAGTATTTGCTCTTACAGCATGTGGCGGAGGAGAAAACAAAGCTGAAGAACCGGCAAACAATACTGCAACAGAAGAAGCGGCAAACAACACAGCAGAAGAAGCTAAGAACAATGAAGCGGAAGAAACTGAAACTGCAGAAGCAACTGAAGGTGCTATAACAGTAATTTCAAGAGAACAAGGTTCAGGAACAAGAGGAGCTTTTACTGAAATAACAGGTATTTTGGCTAAGAACGAAGCAGGAGAAGAAGTTGACAACACTTCAACAGAAGCAGTAGTTCAAAACTCTACTAATGCAGTAATGACTACAGTTGCTAACGATCCTCAAGCAATAGGATATATCTCTCTAGGTTCACTTGACGAAACTGTAAAAGCAGTTAAGGTAGAAGGTGCAGAAGCTTCAGAAGAAACTGTAAAATCAGGCGACTACAAAATAGCAAGACCTTTCAACGTAGTATATAAACCCGGTCTAGGTGCAGAAGCTCAAGATTTTATAGATTTCATAATGTCAGATGAAGGACAAGAAATCGCAACAGCAGAAGGATATGTAGGACAACCTCAAGGAAAGAAATATGAAGGTTCAGGAAATGCGGCTCATATCACAATTGCAGGCTCAACATCTGTTACTCCTCTTATGGAAAAATTAGTTGAAGCTTATAAAAAATACAACCCTGATTTCCAAGCAGATATACAAGCAAACGGTTCATCAGCAGGTATCAAAGCGGCTATTGACGGATCAGCTCTATTGGGAATGGCTTCAAGAGAAGTTAAGGACGAAGAGATGGCACAAGGAATTGAAAATCTTGTAATAGCAATGGACGGTATAGCAGTAGTAGTTAACCCTGAATCAACAATAGAAGATTTAACTCTTGAACAAATTAAGAATATCTTCGAAGGAAAAGTAGCTGATTGGGCAGAAGTGAAATAATGGAAAATAATAACTATCGTAAGGATAGGGTAGAAGCAGCAGAGTTTAGAGAGAAGATTGTAAAATACTTCTTTCTGCTCTGCGCTCTGGAGACTGTGAAATAATTTGTGTATGAGTAATCCTCCTCTTAAGGTAAAATATAA
>CAYFRD010000050.1:0-4282 GCA_964345555.1 uncultured Peptoniphilus sp.
AGTTATTTCTGTTCGGTATAAAACTGTCTAAAAAAGAGTTGCCATTCCAATATAACTCCTTTAACAGCACTTGGATGGACTGTTACTTGGGGGATATGCAACTTTGGAGCACCTCAATTTATAGGGAGATTTTTATCTGCTACATCGCCTGAGTCAGCTGCTAAGAGTCAAGCTGTAACGGCTTTGATGATAGGGATATTTTATATACCTCTTTTAATAGTAGGTATAGGGGGAATGCTTATAATGTCCGGTCTTGAAAAGCAAGATATGATTTTTGGAGCGTTGGTAATGGAAACAGTTCATCCTGTTGTTGGAGGTTTAATGTTTGCAGCTGTAATAGGGGCGATAATATCCACTGCGGATTCACTTCTTTTGCTTGCAAGTACAACTTTTACAAGAGATTTGTGGAAAACATTTTTCAGACCTGAAATGACATCTGATACTGAACTTAAACTTTCAAGAGCGGTTACTGTTATAATAGGTATATTAGGAGTGATACTTACATTTACATTGACAGATGTAATTCAATTTATACAAGCAAGAGCGGTAACATTAATGGGTTCTGCAATGGCGATGCTGGTGCTAATAGGAGCATTTAACAAAAAGATTACACCGGCAGCTGCTTTAGCTTCTATGATTACAGGATTTATAGTTGCAAATATTTGGTATGCACTTGGTCAACCATATGGTATTTATTCAGCTCTTCCGGGAACAATATCTTCAGGACTTGTTTTAGTAATAGTCAGCAAATTTACAAAACCTATGCCTAAGGAACAACTTGCCCAATTTTTTCCCGAAGAGGCTTTAGATGAAGGACGATAGAGTAAAATTAATATAAGTTTAAAATAAGAAAGGGATGTTTTTATGAAATTAGATTTAGCGATAATTAATGGACTGGCTTATGTGGATGGTGGATTTAAAGAAGTCGATATTGGAATAAAAGATGAAAAATTTGCAGTAATTTGTGAAAGGGGAATGCTTCCGGAATCTGACAAAATAATAGATGCAAAGGGCAAATACATAATGCCTGGCGGAATTGATACACATGTACATTTTAGAGATCCTGGACATGCAGAAAGAGGAACATTTTACACTGAATCCCAAGCAGCTGTAGCAGGCGGTACTACGACTATATTGGAACATCCAATATCTTCTCCGCCACAATATAATAAGGAAATTTTAGACAATAGAAAAAAAATCGCTAAAGAAAGACAAGGCGTTGTTGATTATGCGTTTTATGCAGCTGCGGGAGGACAATATCTTGAAGAAATAACCAAGGTTGCAAAGGAGGGGATAGTAGCATTTAAGACTTTCTTGCATGAAGCGCCTGAAGGAAGAGATGACGAATTTATAGGGCTTACCATGGCAAACGATTATGAAATTTATATCGGAATGAAAGAAGTAGCTAAGACAGGATTGCTTCTTGCATCTCATGCCGAAAATAATGACTTAATACAAGGGTTGATCGACCACTATAGAGAAGAAGGAAAAGTAACTCCTGAGTATCACTGCTTGTCAAGACCACCTATATCTGAATACTCTACAGTTCAAAAAATGCTTTTATTTGCTAAAGAAACAGGATGTAGACTTGAATTAGTTCACATATCCACTCCTGAAGCTATGGAAATGGCAAAACAAGCAAAACTTGAAGGGCAAGAAGTATTTCTTGAAACTTGTCCTCACTACTTACTTCTTACTGAGGATGAGCTTCTCAAACATGGTCCTTATGCTAAGTGCAATCCACCTTTGAGGAACAAAGAAACTGTAGATAAAATATGGAACTATGTAATTGATGGTACAGTTGATTTTATAGGAAGTGACCACGGCCCGTTTTTGGCTGAAGAAAAAGAAAAAGGAAATGAAGATATATTTAAAGCTCCTGCAGGATTTGTAGGCATTGATTTAAGGCTTCCCTTACTTCTTAATGAAGTAGCAATCGGAGAAAGAGGACTTGCACTGGAAAAAGTTGTAGAACTCTGCAGTACGAATCCGGCTAAAATATTTGATATATATCCTAGAAAAGGAGTTATACAACCTGGTTCTGATGGAGATTTAGTTATATTTGACATGAATGATAAATTTGTCATTGATTGGAAGAAAAACTATTCAGGATCAAAAGAAATAGCCAGAGTCTATGATGGAAAAGAATTAAATTGCAAAATCAACTACACGATAATAAGAGGTAAAGTTGTTATGCAAGATGGAGAAGTGGATCCTGAAAAAGACGGAACTAAAGGTTGGGGTAAGCTTATTTTAAGAAACAACAACTAAGATTAAGAATAAAAACAAGAGTATTGAGATTTTCCAATACTCTTGTTTACAATGAAGGTGAATGTATGAATAATTTGATTATTAGTATGCTGAGTCATAAAAGCATAAGAAAATATAAAAATAAAGAAGTTGAGCCTGAATTAATGGAACAACTGTATAAAGTACTGAGTACTACTCCGTCATCTTCAAATATGCAACAGTATTCAGTAATAAGAATAAGGGACAAAAAAATAAAAAGTGAAATTTCAACTATATGCGGACAAAAATTTGTATGCGATTTACCTGAACTTTTTATTTTTATTGCAGACAACTATAGAAATTATAGAATTTGTAAAGACAATGAACATCCAGTTAGGAGTGTAGAGATTTATAAATTTTTTCAAGGATATGCAGATGCTATGATTGCATCAAATAGCTTAGCTTTAGCAGCAGAGTCGTTGGGACTTGGTTATGTATATTTAGGATCTGTATTAAATAATTTAGAAAAACTAATTGATATATTAGCATTGCCGAAATATACCTTTCCTATAATAGGTTTGGGGCTTGGATATCCTGATTATTATCCTCAACTGAAACCTAAGATGAATTATGATTTTAAAGTTTTTGAAGATAATTACAATGTTTTTGACGACTACAAATCACTTATATCTGATTATGATGAGATAATATCAAATTATTATAAAAAGCGTGAAATGAATTATAGAGATGACAACTTTACAAATCAAGTTATAAAAAAGATTATTCCAGCAACTGAAGAGAGGAAATTAGTTATAAAATTCTTGCTAAAACAAGGCTATAAATTAGATATATAAATTGAGGGTGATTGATTATGATTAATATAGATAGACTATTGAAGAATTTAAAAGACATAGGCGAAATTGGAAAAGGATTAGATGGAAGAGGAATTTCAAGGCTCGCATTTTCAAAAGAATATTTTGAAGCCTTGGAAAGGCTCAATAATTTAGCAAAAAGCAAAGGATTAAGTACAGAAGTTGACAAGGTAGGAAATTTATTTATAACTTATAATCCTAAAAATGCAGATAAATATATAATGTTCGGCTCCCATTTGGATACAGTACGAAATGGAGGACTTTATGACGGAGCTTTGGGGATATTTTCCGGATTTGAAATTATAGAAACTCTTATAGAAAAAAAACACGAATTAAATCACGGAATAATACTTGCTTGTTTTAATGCTGAAGAAGGCAGTGAAATGGGAGGAACATTCGGCAGTAGAAGTATTTGTGGAAATAATCTTATAAATGAAGATTTTGAAAAAAATTTAAAAAATTATTCTTTGACCGTTGAAGATGTTAAAAAATGTGAAAAAGACTTCTCCAATATAGTTGCGTTTTTGGAAATTCATATTGAACAAGGTGGAACTTTAGAAAATGAAAACTATGATGTGGGAATAGTAGATGGAATTGTAGGAATAACTAGATACAATATTTTAATTAAGGGCACAGCAAATCATGCAGGTACAACTCCTATGAATTTAAGGGATGACCCAATAAGAAAATTGCCTGAAATCTTGAATAAACTCTACAAAGAAGCAGAAAAATTTTCGCAACCCTTTGTAATGACTGTTGGAGATATAGTTGTAAAACCGGGAATGTACAATGTTATTCCCGGGAGTGTTGAAATTCTAACCGAAGTAAGGGATTTAAGCCAAACAAATATAGATGAGTTTTATGATGAAATAAAAGATTATGTTAAATCTGAATCGAATATTGAAATCGTGAAAAACATAGAAAAGCCGGCTGTGAAATTAAGCGAAAGCATAATTGAAATAATGGTAAGCACCGCAAAGAGGAATAATTATAACTATAAAGTAATGAGCAGTGGGGCAGGTCATGATGCAAAAGAAATAAGCAAAAAAGTACCTACTGCTATGATATTTATACCAAGCATTAATGGAATAAGTCATTCACCTGAGGAATATTCAAAACCTGAAGATATTGAATCCGGAGCAAATTTATTTTATGATTGCTTGATTAGTATCGATAGGAGT
>CAYFRD010000051.1:0-4194 GCA_964345555.1 uncultured Peptoniphilus sp.
GCGGGCGTGGGCGACCGCCCCTACGGATAATGAATAATGCCGACAATTTGGATATGTTTGCTGGGCGTGACGATGGTGATACATATTAATGGAAATATTACATATGTCAAATTATCGGACGACCGAGCATAGGAACAAGTTCAATGGTTCGCCGAGTGTGGATACGGATGGTGAAAATGGATACAAAAAAACCTGAAAGATTTCTCTTTCAGGTTTTATCTACTTTTTATCCTAAAATCGCTTTTAAGATTTATTTCTTACGAAGCTGGATTAGCTGCAACTGTAAGTTCATTTGCACCGTTAAATTCAGTTACTGTTACACCGTCTTTAGTTAAAGATTTAACTGTTATATTAAGCTCTGGTGTTGAGAATCCTGTTGCAACGTATTCAGTCTTGAATCCGTAAGCAGCATCTAATTGTCCTACTACTTCAGCATATTTTGTAAGTGCTGCCGCTTCAGTATCATCTGCAGGTATAATCGCTGCTCCTAATTTAGGTAGGTAAGCTACAAAATCTTCTCCTAATTGTATAGCTGCATCGATTTCTTCTACCTTTGCTCCTGCAAGGATTGCTGCTGTTTTAGCTGCTTCTATTTCATCTGAGTCTTCGCCTTCAGCTTTAACGTATGCTTGAGTTAAAGCTGCAAGTGCTTCAGCTTTTGCGTTATCAGGTATCGGTGATACTAATTCAAAGTCATATGCTCTCCAAGTAGAGTCATAGTCTTTTTCAACTTTGAATCTGTAGTTTGAACCTACTGTAAGCTTAGCTGCTTCTTCTATAGATACTTTGAAGTATTCTACTTTTCTGTTTGCATCATCATAGATAGTATCATCTGTGTTGATCTTAACTCTCTTGTTGCCCCAAGTTGTATCAGATTCTACACTTAGAACTTTTCCGTACATTTGTCTTGCTTCGTTAGAGCCTACTACGCCTTGTAGTGAACCTTTAAGCGCTGTTCCGCTCCAATTTCTGTCAAGTATTGATACTATTTCAACTACGTTTGATTTTCCGTCGTTGTCAGTTGTTGTTCTGAATTGGATGTTTGCTCCAAGTAATTTTTGACCTTTCAGGAATTGATCATAGTCTGTGTCAAGAGTTAATTTAGCAGTGTTGCCATATACGTCTCTAACAAGGATCTTTCTTCCGTCTACGTCATATACGTTTACGATGGGGTACTTGCTTGTCTTGCTGTGATCGATCTTTGTGATGAATCTGTGTCCGTATGCTGCGTTGTTGTAATATTCTACTACGTCTAATTGAGAATCGTTGAAATCAAACGGATATGCAAATCTTGTATCTCCGATATTGATTATAGTTTTTTCTCCATCAGTGTTTTCAAGTGTTGCTTCGTATTTAGAAGTTGCTTGGTTAACTACTCTGTATAGTCCACCGTCATTGTTTCCTTTTTGTACTGAGTTGAATACTACTACTGTAGCTTCTTTGTATGCTGTTGACGGATTTGTATTTTGCCATTTGTCGTCATCATCAAAGTTGTCATATCCTACATATACATCTGAGAACCAGTTGGATGCTCTTGTGTTTCCGATAATTCTTATAGCTTCATCAAGTGAAACTTCGTTCATTTGATTCTTTGCTACGTCTGCTACAAAGTATTTAGTCTTGCTTGTTAATCTTGCTCTTAACAATTCTTGTCCCGGTAGCCATCCGTCTATGTCGATGTAGTCCCAAAGTTGTTGGTTGTTAGCATCTTTGTGTTTCGGTTGGTTAGCTGCGCCTGTGAATACGCCGCCCCAGAATTCGATTGCTTTTGCGCTTCCGTTTGAATAATCAATTTTTGCAAGGATTCCCAATGCACTCGGGTATTTTAAGTTAACTCTTGCGCTGTTTAATTTTTCAATTACAAGCTTAGCTAATTCTTCGCTGTTTAAAATATCTGAGTTAATTATATTATCTCTTACCATGCTTATAAACTTATTCCAAGCAGTATCACCAATTGCATTAGCGATATTTTTTGCGCTTGCATCATAGATTATGTTGATTATTTGAGTAAGAGTATCTTGATCTACATTAAGATCTTTTAGCAATGTAGGAAGATCTAATGCTTTTAAGAAATCTATTGCAGGTGTGATGTCTAAAATCTTTGTTTCAGCTGTTGCATCTGCAACGTCTTGCCAACGAGTGTTAGGATCAACTTTCCACCAGCCTTGTCCTGTATATGACCAATCTTTGATGATTCCGTCGATATATGCATCAAGTGCTGCTTGGCTTGAAAGTACGCTCCATTGGATTTCGTTTTTAGCTACTTTTGTTAAAGCGCCTTTGATTATTGATCCAAGTTCTGCTGCTGCGTTGTTCGGGAATGAAGGATCCCATTGTCCTGCGAATGTATCTTGTTTGTATGGTGAGCCGTCTCTGTTACCAAGTGCTAATTTTGCAGGGTTACCAAGTTCAAGAATGTGAGTTGCTACGCCTTCTGCGTTAGTGATTACTCTTACAAGTGATCCGTAGTAGTAAGAGGGATTGCTGATTGCTGATACTTTTACAGCTTTTGAATATCCGCTTGTCTTTATGTGTCCGATGTTTGAAGCGTTTGCGTCTAATCCGTCTTCATTTGAGTAAAGTACGAATACTGTGTTAGCGTCTACTTTAACTGCTTTAGCTTTGTCGCCTTGGTTAAGTGTCAATTCGTTGTTCTTGAATTGAGAGATTATTCCAAGTGTATCATTTGCTGCGTAGTTCTTTACATATTTCATTGCATATAGTGCATTGTATACCATTACAAATGCGTCTGCTCTTGTTGCAGGTGCACCTGAGTTTGTAATTGCTACGTCTTCAAGGATACCTAATTGTGCTGCCCAAGTCATCCATTGTGCTGCCCAGTTAGCGTTAGCTTGTTTTACCATGTCAGCTGTTAAATCTTTCTTTACTAAAACTACTAACATTTTTGCAAGTTCTGCATATGTTACGTCGTTTTCAGGTTTGAAAGATCCATCGGGATAACCGTTTAACATTGGTTGTCCGTTTACTTCTGAGGGTACTGTTGATCCTACAGATATTACTCCGTTTGCCCAATGTGCATGGTCAACGTCTGAGTAAAGTTGCATTGAACCTTGTAGTTTTTCTGCTAATGCTTTGTTTCCGTTAGCATAAACTAATAATTTAGTGATTTCAGATCTTTTGATATTTTTATCATATCCGAAATCGCCTTTGTCATCGCCTTCAACAAATTTTTTGTCAATTAGGTATTGGATTTTTTGATCTTTTCCTACTACCTTTTTAACTTCTTCTTTTGTTTCTTCGGCGAAGACAGTTGTGAATGCTCCCAGTACCATTACTAATGCAAGTACTAAGGATATAATTTTCTTGTTCATCTTGTCTTACGACCTCCTTAAAATTTTTGTAGACCTACAAAAGTCTTAAACTTCTGCTTGCTGTTTTGAACGAAACAGCAAAGAGGCGACAAGTTAAACATTACCTCGTTATAAAATAATATTTAATTGTCATGTTCCTCTTGTGTTTTAATTATACACTAAATGAGTTGAAAGTAAAATTACAGTTGTATTACAAAAATTTAGTTTTGTGAAATATTATTGTTATTTATTGGGATTGGGTTGTATTTTATTTGTAGTTTATACGGTACGGTAGGCATCGTCCAATACATTGATGATTGAATACATTCAAGATTTTGTAGGGCGGTCGCCTACGCACGCCCGTTGTGTTTATTTTGTTTTCATTTGAGTTTTATATAGGGTCAGGGATTAATGCGGGACGATGTAGGCATCGTCCCCTACGGTTGACAAAGAAATTAAAAAAGACAACTGTAAAGTTGTCTGTTTATTATATATAAAATGTGGTATAATTTGATTAAAGAGGACACCGTTTAAGACGGTCGCCTTGCAGTATGATTTATTTAAACCACCTGTAGTTGCGATACAGGTGGTTTTTCATTAACTACTTATTCTTTGTAAGTGTTAAGATGAAGACTATTAGTGTTGCAAATTCTAACATCAGAGATAGAACTTCATAATCACTCATAGTCTTTCCTCCTAATTTATTTATTAGGCGACCATCTGTATGTCCTCGTACATATTATACATAAAATTCACATATTTTAACAGTTTTGTGTAGGGTCGGGGGTATAATGCGGGACGATAGGCATCGTCCCCTACAGTTGACAGAGAACCATTAAAAAAACAACTGATTAAGTTGTCTGTTTACTATATATAAAACTGT
>CAYFRD010000052.1:0-3848 GCA_964345555.1 uncultured Peptoniphilus sp.
AATAAGAATATGCATTATAGCATTTTACACAAAATTAAGGACTTGACTAAAATAATAGAGATCCTTTTTCTTTGAAAAATGATTAATAGCAAAATATCTGCTTTTTTTAATTTTCTTGATTTCTCAATTTATTATTCTTATCCAATTTTCGTCTTTTCCGTTTTCTTCTCTTATAAACTCATGAGAATTTATTGCTTCTTCCATTTCATAATAGTACCAGCTTTGTTCTTTTAAATCAGCGAAATTTTTTAATAGTATTTTATTATTATCTATGAAATTTTTATCCGCAGATCTATTAAACATTCTGTTTAGCATTGTTGCTGTTTCTGATCTTGTTATTTCCGCATCAGGTCTGAAGCTATTGTCCGGATAGCCTTTTGCTCTTTGATTGCCGTAGGCTTGGTTGATTTCTTTTTCGTACTTGTGACCTTGTATATCTGTAAAATGAGATATTTTATTATTTTTTTTGTCTATTGGAGCGAGCATTCTTGCAAGTTCCGCTCTTGTAATTGGATCGTTCGGTCTTATTTTATCCCCGTCTGCAACCAATAAGTCATAGTGGATCGCTGCGTTGATGTATGGATTGTACCAGGTATTTTCTTCCGTGTCTTGGTAGTCCGGTTTTTTTATATCCTTTGCTTTTATTTCTTTTAATCTTACTACAATTGCTGCAGCTTCCGCTCTAGAAATATTTCTTTCCGGACGCAGGCTTCCATCTTCATATCCTTTTATATAGGCTTTGTGTATTTCTGTTTTTCTTCCTGAATGATTTGCATTTATTGTAAAATAGTTTTTATTTGTTGAAAAATAATCTTCATTTGATTCTTGGTTTTCTGATGGTTTAAATCGAGGGATTCTTATCCATCCGGCATATACGATGTTTGTTTCCTCTTTGATATTATCAATAAATATCTCTGTTACAGGCTTTGTTGTCGCGTTTTTGTCTAAATACCAACCGGTAAACATCCATCCCTTCGGAATCTTGCGAAAGTCTGTAAATTTCTTTAAGGTCACTTTTGAGTTGTTTACAATGTCTGTGATTGTTATACTTTGAGGGTCCTTTTCTATGATTCCATATTTGTTAAAATTGAAATCATAGGTTAACTTAGTGCTCTTAGCCTTATCGCCCCATTGTGCAACTAATTTTATATCTCCTTTTACCGGAATAGTCATGCCCGGATAATAAATCTTGTCATTATATTTCCAGCCTAAAAATACTTTTCTTTCAGGAGCTTTTATATCAGTAGGAGCAAGCAATACCGCATTGGCTGTATCATAATATTTTTCCCCGTCTTCAGGTGCCGTTCCTTCTCCGCCATTAGCGTCATAAGTTATCTGATAAGATTTTGTAGGTTTCCATTCTGCAACTAAGGTGATATCTTCGTGAATACCGGATTCAAAGGCATAGGGTTTTCCATCTAAAGTCCAACCGATAAATGTATGGTCTTTGTAAATTGGATCTGTCGGTTTTTCAATCCTTGCTCCATAGGCGATGTTTTTGATCGGATCAATTTCATTTCCCCCTTGGGTGTCAAAGGTCACCGTATGGGTCTTCGCATCCCATTTTGCATAAAGATTTAAATGGTTTGCAGGCATACGCCCATTTTGCCAATCTACAGGGCCAACGGTTAATTTTTCATCCAAATACCAACCGGAAAATCTTTGCTCAACACCGTTTACCTTATAGGTATTGCCTACAATATATTGCTTCGGTTCGTAGGAGGAAAGGAATTGCTCATAGGGAATGGCAGCAATATCATTTACACTTATCGGCCCACCATTTTCTTCAAAATTCATTCTGTATTTCATTCTCGAGTAATAGAGGTTCATCCTGTCGCCACTAAAGGGTTCTTTGCCCTCCGGAACGACTGTTGCCCCAGCAAGACTTGGGTCATTGGCATAAAAATACACAAGATAACCCGGATAATATTGACTTCCGGGTTTTTGTTCTACCCAATTTCCGTCAGAAATATCAGGATAGGGTGTAAAGCCGGAAAGTCCGGATATTATAATTGTTTTGTTATTTGTTCCCCTTCCTTCAGATACAGCAAAATAGGTTTTGCCGTTTTTTTCAAAACCTTGGTCTATTCCCCCGTAGTATTTTATACTTGGCGAGATTTTTCCGTCTAAACCTTCAAAATATAAAGTCCAAAATCGATTATTTTCAGCGATATTTTGTCTCTCAAATGTTAGATCTGTCGTCAAATTATATAACGGATATTGATCTTTATTGTATATATCCAAGTTTAATTCTTTAGAAGTCCATTTCCATCCATTGGTATAGTTTGCGTATTCACCCACCAAGTCCCAAGCTTTTTTTGTAGATTCATAAAAACTGACTTGGGTCCTTTTTACTTGGTCTACTCCATTTTCATCCTTGTATTTGAAGGTCATCGTATACTTATTGCGGGTGTAGTAGACATTCAGTACACTTGAGCCGTCGGCTTTTACGGTCAGGCTTTGATCGGTTTTGTCTGTATTTAGAGTGACGCCGTTAATGGCCCCATGTAAATCTGCTTGCGTTAAAGCATGGGTCGCCGTATCAAAGTTTATTTGACTGCCTACTTGTGCTTCTCTTGTCCTATATAGCCATAAGGCGGGTTTTTCGTCCGGATTCGGATTCTCCAACCAATATTTTATCGTATAGTAAGACTGGCCCGGTTGCCATTGGGCGTAAAGGGTCAAGGGTTTTGTTACATCTTGAGTAAAATCCCATGGAATTTTTCCTTCCTGGTCTGTGGTCCATTCCTTAAAAACATAGCCTTGTTTCTGGGTAGTTTTATTTTCTATTTTTTTGTTTTCTTCCGTTTGTGCAATAAATTGACGGTCAAGGGTGGTTCCTCCCTGTGAATTAAAGGTTATCCAGTATCCTTCTTTCACTAAAGGATAAAGGTGGATATCCTCCTGACCAAGTTTCAAGTCTCCAGATACATTTTCAGTGCTATTTTCCGTACTTGTCCAACCAATGTGGTCTTGAGTATTCGGGTCAACTTGTACAGAGGGTTGAAAGGCATTAACTGTAATTGTGCTATTGGCCTCAAAAGAATCGGTTTGAATGACTTCGCCCTTTTGATCGTGATAAAAAACATGAACAAGTTGATCCGTATAATGTGCATAAAGCTTCAGGGTCTTGTTTTCATCTACTCCGGATATGATTCCAAAATTCTGAAATGCTTGATTGCCATTTTCTTCAAACCATCCTATAAAAGCACTTTTGTCCGATGGAACCCCGGGATCGAAGAGCATGTCGCCATTTTTTACAATTTGTTCATTGAATGGTTGTGTACTTTCCTGTGAAGAGAAAAACTGAACAGTCAAAAGTTTTTGTTCGTCGGGATTTGTAATTGAACGCACGGAAAACATTTCATTTTCTCTTGGAAATATTTTTTCCTCCAAATTATGCTGTTTTATATTTTGGTCAACGCCTATCGGTATGGAAAAATTTCCTGCAGCGACCGGCTCTTTCTTAGTCACTATAAATACAATTGCTAAAAATAATAACGTCATAATTCTTAATACTTTCTTTTTCATTTTTCTCAAGTCCTTTATAAAATTTTACTTACTTATTATTGTACGCCTATCGCTTAAAAAATAATAGTATTTTGATATAATTTCATGAATTTTTGCTGTCATTTTTCTTATTTTTCATATTCACTTTCTTTTATAAAGAGAAAGGCTTTGAGCTTTTTTTAAATAAATTACTGAGGCTGTATTTTCGGGGACTGTCCACATTACACCCGGGAGATGAAGCCAATCAAGCATAGAAACAAAAAGGATAAGGTAGTTTTTTATTCTTGAATTGTCAAACTAAGTGCAACACAGTTGAATAATAAACTTCATAGGGTGTT
>CAYFRD010000053.1:0-3724 GCA_964345555.1 uncultured Peptoniphilus sp.
GTCCGAAGTTTCCGACGAAATGCATTTTCTTCATCAAAGCGGTAACCTGTTCGCACACGGTTTTGCCCAAACTTTCAAACGGAAGCCACACCCCTGTTTGCAATCCGCCTATTTCCCTTACTACACTGCTGGTCATTTCGGTAACACCGGGTATTGTAATTCTCTGATCAGAAGCACTGCCTATGACTGTTATTTCCTTATCTATTTCCAGATATTCCTGAATAAATACCTTTCTTTCCGAAAATTTACTTTTCATTTTCTCCAGGTGTGCAGCAAGTTCGTCTTTATCATCACAGCGTTTCATTTCTGTTTTGTATCCCTGCGTACTCATAATCGGCTTTACAAAACACGGAAAAACTATATTATCAGGAATTTGAATATGTTCCTGATTCAAATTAACTATCCATTCTTTCGGTATCTCAAGTCCTACGGATACAGCTTGCTGTGATTGATAGGTTTTATCCATAATTTTTAAAATATCATTCTTGCCGGGTTTTTCATTTGCTACATGCGGCAAGTGGAAATATTTTGAAAGTTCCTCCGTGTGCATGCTCACAATGATCGTCGTATAATCGTCAGCAGGAAACAGGACAGGTTTTTGATCATAGCCCTCAGAGTATTTCATGATTTCTGAAATAAGCTCCGGATCTCCTTCCTCAAACTCTATCTTGCGTGATTTAACCTGAACATATCGGTTAACGTATTTGCTTTTTGATGCTACACTTTCAGGGTCGTCTTTGGCTACACTTTCGATAAGGTCTATCTTATAGCCTTCTTTACCAAGGGCTCTTATAACTCCCAATCCTGTTGAATAGCTTCTCGACAATACGATTACCAACGGTTTTTCTCTTTGTTCCATAAAAATTTACCTCTACACTTCCGAAAGCAGCTTGTTAAGAATTTTTTGCAAAGCTTCCGCTTCACTTTTTTCAAGCCTTATACAACCACCCATCTGATATGGAATTTCAATAGCTTTTTCCTTAAGCTTATCCCCTTTATCAGTCAATTCCACATTAAGTACGCGTCTGTCATCCTTATCTCTTGTCCTGGTAATCAAACCTTTTTTCTCAAGGCTTTTAAGCAGAGGCGTAAGGGTTCCGCTGTCCAGAAAAAGTCTCTCTCCGAGATCTTTAACATTTATCTTCCCCGTTTCCCACATAACTATCATCGCGATATACTGAGTGTATGTAAGTCCTATCTTATCCAGATACGGCTTATACTTCTTGATCATCTCTCTGGATGCGGCATACAGAGGGAAGCATAACTGATTCTCGAGCTTCAATGCGTCGAATTTAGCCATGTTATCAATCCTCCTGCATTTTATTTGTTATTTATTGATTGACATTGCCTGTCTGAAAACCTCTCCTATCGAAGCCCTTATAACAAGATCAGCACTGCTGTCTGCCTGAGTTGCAGTCTTATTTATCAAAACAAGCTTCTTTCCTCTGAAGTATCTAACGAGTCCCGCAGCAGGATAGACTATCAGCGTAGTTCCTCCTATTATAAGTGTATCAGCCGTCTCTATCGCACGAACTGCTCCGTTTATAACATCGGAGTCCAGTCCCTCTTCATAAAGTACAACATCCGGCCTTACGCGTCCGCCGCATTTATCACAAGTTGGAACTCCTTCCGATTCTAAAATTTTACTGAGGTCATATGATGTGTGACATTTCTCGCAATAATTCCTCAAAACCGATCCATGAAGTTCATAGACCTTCTCACTTCCGGCTGCCTGATGAAGACCGTCGATGTTCTGAGTTATAACGGCTTTCAGTTTTCCTTCTTTCTCAAGCTCAGCGAGTGCATAATGACACGCATTCGGCTTTGCATCGGGATATATCAGTTTATCCCGATAGAAGGCAAAGAATTCATCAGGATGTTTAACGTAGAATGTGCGTGAAACCATTTCTTCGGGAGACACGTCCCTATTTAACTTCATACTGAATATACCTGTTGCACTTCTAAAATCAGGTATTCCGCTCTCCGTCGAAACTCCCGCTCCGCCGAAGAAGACTATATTCTTACTTTCATCTAATATCTTTCTAAGCTCGACAATATTTGTATCTTTTTCTGAGATTTTTGCATCCATCTGTGATCACATCCTTTGTTTTTAATTACCTGATGCCATTTTATATATCTCGTAAATATCTTCCGTTGTCAAAACTTTAAAGTTTCCAATAGTTCTCGTATCCTGGAAAGTTACACCGAGAGCCGCTCTTCGGCAGGCTTCATCGTCAAATTCAAGACCCAGACCGGCTATATCTACAGGCATATCGGCCGATTTAAAGAATTCCTCAAATTTCTCAACAGTCTTTATCGGGTCGCTTTCACCGAAAACTCCTTCTCCAAGCTTGGAGAACCTTGAAGGATCTGTATCCATGACATATCTCGCCCAGGATCCCCATATTGCCGCAAGACCGGCACCGTGTGCAACGTCATATTCAGCGGACAGTTCATGTTCAATCTGATGACATGCCCAGTCTCCTCTGTTTGCATTTCCTACAGCCATAAGTCCGTTATGAGACAATGTACCTGCCCACATAAGATTAGCTCTTGCTTCATAATTATTCGGATCCTCAAGTGCAACAGGAAGATATTTAATCACTGTCTTCAGCAATGTAAATGAAAGCTGATCGGTGAAGTCGAGCGACTCTCCGTTGAGAAAATATCTTTCCAAAGTATGCATCATAATGTCCACAGCTCCGCTTGCAGTCTGATATTTTGATACCGAATAGGTAAGTTCCGGATTGAGCAGTGCAACCTTTATCCTGCCAAAAGGAGTATTCACGCCACGCTTGAAAATAGGATCCGTCTCATCATTTGTTATAACCGACGAGTCACTCATTTCCGAACCTGTAGCTGAAAGCGTCAGTATCGAACCGACCGGTACAGTTCCCTCAACTTTTCTCTTACCGCAGTAAAAGTCCCATACATCTCCGCCGCCGTATACTCCGTATCCGATAGCCTTGGCACTGTCTAAAACTGAACCTCCACCGACAGCTAGTATAAAATCAACACCTTCCTTCTCGGCAAGCTCTATTCCCTTGCGTACAAGTGACACTCTCGGATTAGGCACGACTCCGCCCAGCAAAACATATTCTATACCGTTTTCTTTCAAAGCTTTCTCGACTTTGTCCAGAAGTCCCGAACGCTTTACCGAGCCCGTTCCGTAGTGTACCAAAACCTTTTTAACGCCGTAATCTTTTAGAATCTCTCCTACCTTATCCTCAGCACCTTTACCGAAATGCACATCGGTAGGTGTATAAAGTCCAACTGACATATTGTATACCTCCTTATCTGAATTCTATTTAAAATTATTTATTTTACTAACCGGTTCTTTCTGCTTATTTATTCTTTCCAATTGCTTCTTCAAACAATATTGCCTCATAAGGTCTGAGGGTCATAACTCTTGCTGTTTCCGTATATTCATAATTTGTCAGAATAGCTTTAAGTCTGCTCGGATTGAAATCTGACGGAATCTCGTATTTTACCTCTTTCCCTGAGAAGTTTCCGATTACCAGCAGTCTGCCGTTCTCATCTGTCCTGCTGTAGGAAATCACCTTTCTATTCTTACGGTCAAATTCCTTAGTCCTTCCGTATATCGCTGTTTTATTGTTTTTCTTGATACCCAGCAATTTCTGATAAAACCTGTATATGGATTTAGGCGAAGCTATATCATCCTCTGCATTTATCTCATTATAGTTCGAATTCATAGGCTGCCACG
>CAYFRD010000054.1:0-3227 GCA_964345555.1 uncultured Peptoniphilus sp.
GGCGGTCGGCTCAAACCCGGCTTGTTGTGGGTTCGAATCCCACTCGGGGTACTTTTTCAAGTATCAAACCCTCTCTGACCTGCATGTTTAGGTCAGAAAAGATTCGAACCCCTGACAAAAGTCTCCTAATGGTCTCCTAAGTTGTCTCCTATCTTCCGTTTTGGAACTTTGTCCCACAAGTAGGGACATGGAAAAAAGCGCAATTAGGAAACAACTTCTACGCCCCAAAGAAGCCGCTGTAGCGCCCTCAACTTCGGTAAGAACTCTAGCTCGCTGGAGGGCAGCCGGAGGTGGCCCTGAGTGGTTCAAGGTGCGTGGCACTGTTTTCTACCCCGAGAAAGAACTAACTGCCTGGATCGCAAAACAGGTCCAGCAACTCTAGGGCCGGTGTCAGTGCGATTGCGATCGTAGTGCGGGGGCACTCCCTGTTCGGTGACAAAAGAGACGGTATAGAGATGATCGTCTTCCAACGGAGCGCCCTCGGCGAAGAACTGCTGAATGCGTGCCCCAGGCGGGTTCTCCATCTTGAAATAGACGTTGGCTCCCCGGCAACGCTTCACATACCCGCCCATCTGTCGATACGGGTCCGCCGAAAATGTCTTCTCGAGGTTCTCCTCCATCATTTCTCGAAACTCTTTTCCGCTCATCTAAACCATCTGCACCATGGGGTTCGTCGGAATGATGTTCCAAAGATCGTTGCGGGTGATCGGACCCGCCGGTATTCGCGCGCCGTAGCGCCAGCCATTCGAAAAGGCGATTTCCGTACCGGCGGATGCTGCAATCGCATCGAGAAGGAGATTGTCCATGGTGGACTCCAACGTCGTATACCGGTTCAAGTCCGTTTCCGTGTTGCCGACGACCTCGGCAAGGGACTCGCGGTGACCTTCATATATGTCGTCGACAAGTCGCTGCATTTCGGCATCGGGCTCGATCTGCTCGTTGAGTTCGACTAGTTCGTGCTTCACTGCCTCCACAACACCGTCCTCTCGGACTTTGACATCCAGGCGCCCCACAAAAGACCCATGACAGCCGGACTGGAAGATCGTCGTGTCGCCGACGGTGAACGGTTCATACATCCGGTTGTGCGTGTGCCCGGAGACGATGACATCTATCCCCTCCACACGGCTCGCGAACTTGCAGTCCTGCGGAAAACCGAGGTGCGAGAGCATGATGATAAGGTCGGCTTTCGCTTCTTTCCGGAGGCGGCGTATCTCCTCCCGTACTTCCTCTTCACCCATCGTGAATCGCAGTCCTTCACTCCATCGTGCGGGGAAAGATTTGTCGATGATCGTCGCGGCGACGCCGATGATTCCCACTGTCAGGCCAGCTCTTTCGACGGTGATGCTAGGCGGGAACGGGTCTTTGGAATCGCTGGTACTGTGACAGTTTGCCGCCAGAAGCGGGCAGTTCAGTTCGGCGGCGACGTCCTCCAAATGGTGCTTGCCATAAGCAATATCCCAATGCACGGTCCAAGCGTCTAGGTCCAACTTGTTCAGCGGTTCCACGAAAGCGTTGCCGGCTGATTTCACGGCAGGAAACGCTTTCGTGCAGCGTGTCTCCGTTGTCGAGGGCGATGACGCGATCCGATCCGGGATCGGCTCTCACTTGGTCGAGGTAGCTCTTTATCCGCGGGTATCCTCCGACCACCCGATGGGTTTTGTTTTCACCATCCCAGAACATTTCTTGGTGCTCTTCCAAGTAGCCGTGGGTGTCATTGATCTGCAAGATCGTGATGACCTTGTCGGCGGCCTCGCCCATCATTCATTCCCTTTCGTCGCATCTTCTGTGTCGTCAGGACTAGAGGCCAGCCAATCATGTCCCCCGCTGGAATGGGCCAGGGCTGGCGCAGCACTTGCCCGTCTAGTAGGAGGTCGCGGCCATCCTCCGTGGAACAGGTGCCTTGGCCTGTGAACTGAAACGGAGGACATTAAAGCGACCACACGGATTCGGTCAATATGCGGATTTTGGGGGCATCATCATGTGGAGTGACATCTTTGCGCCGAGCGCATCAATCTGGGAACCAATCGTGCGCGGCACCGTGATCTACCTGGCGGTTTTTGCGCTTATGAGAGCCGTGGGGCGACGCGAATCCGGAGAACTGAACATGTCGGACATCATTTTGGTCGTCATCATCTCCAAAGCGGCAACTATCGGGCTTGGCGGCAAGCTTGAGTCAGTCGCCGACAGTTTGATCGTTGTAGTGACCATTGTTGCTTGGTCACTGGTGCTAGCTTTTGGGCGCTACCGCTGGGCATGGGCGCGCAAGATTCTCGCTCCGAAACCACGGCTGCTGATTCGCGATGGAGTCATCAATGTTGGCACCGCTCGACATGAATGGCTCACCCGCGAAGATATTCGCTCTCAACTTCGGGTCCAAGGCATCGATGACATTGCACGGGTTAAGCAAGCATATGTTGAGCCCGACGGGTCGATTAGCGTGATAAAGGAAAGCAAGCGATCTGGAGCTTAGAGGCGTCAGCACCCGGGGCGAGATTGCGTGTGACTTCTAGCGAAGCTCATCGATGTGGGTAAAGACTATTCCTTGGGCTGTCATCGCATCGATAGCGGCAAGAAGACCTTCCGCCGTTTGTCCGCTCGGTTGATTGAAATGGGCGATCACGATCGATCCGGGGCCTGCGGTGAGCATTTGCTCGTAAACGCTTTGAGCATCAAGCGTCGCTCCCCCGTCAGGGTTCACGTCAAAGCCGATAACTTCCTCTCCGAGAGACTTAACTATTTGCACCGCGACGTCATCGTAGTGGGCGGTACCTGATCGAAAGTAGCGAGGAGCTTTGCCAGTGATCTCCTTGAGAAGAACATGGTTGTTCCACATTTCTCTCGCGACCGCCTCGGGAGTTGACGTTCCGGGAATCCCGTATGCTGCTTGCCCCGTGACGGAAAGTGGCACGTGATCAGTGCCGTGGTTTGCGAGCTCAAATAATGGTTCCTGGGCGAGGTCGCGGATCAACTCCGGGTTTTCTTCTATCCACCGCGCATTTACGAACAGCGTGGCCGGGATTCCGCGTGACACGAGTCCGTCGATTAGTTCCCGATCGAAAGCCGCGCCTCCCGGTCCCCCACACGCATCCAATGTCAGTGCGACGCCACTGGAGTTATGAGTGGCATGGACACCCGTAACAGCGACTCCCCATTCCTTCGGCACGGCTCCGGCAAACGCCGTTGCGATCACATCGACATCGACAACTCGCTCCGAAGGCCCCTCCGCG
>CAYFRD010000055.1:0-3144 GCA_964345555.1 uncultured Peptoniphilus sp.
TATTCCCACTCTATTGTTGCAGGTGGTTTTGATGTTATATCGTAGACTATTCTGTTTATGTGGCTTACTTCATTTACTATTCTGTTGGAGATTTTATCCAGTACTTCATAGGGGATTCTCGCCCAGTCTGCTGTCATGAAGTCTGTGGTCTTCACTGCTCTTAATGCCAATGTGTAATCGTAGGTTCTGAAGTCGCCCATTACTCCTACGGTTCTGTTGTTTGTCAACACGGCGAAATATTGATTTATTTCTCCCGTTGGCAATACTTTTTCCAGTTCTTCTCTGAAAATATAGTCTGCATCTCTTAGTATTTCCAGTTTTTCTTTTGTGATTTCGCCCATTACTCTTATTGCAAGTCCCGGTCCGGGGAAGGGTTGACGATTAACCAGGTAATCGGGCAACCCCAATTCTTTACCCAGTTCACGCACTTCGTCCTTAAACAGCATTCTCAAAGGTTCGATTATTTCTTTAAAATCCACTGCATCAGGCAGTCCGCCTACGTTGTGATGGGATTTTATGACTGCGGCATCTCCCAGTCCCGATTCAATTATGTCGGGGTAGATGGTTCCTTGTGCAAGGTAGTCCACAGATTTTATTTTTTTGCCTTCTTCTTCAAATACTCTAATGAATTCTTCGCCTATGATCTTTCTCTTTCTTTCGGGATCCGTCACCCCCTTGAGCCTGTCCAAAAATCTCGCTTCGGCGTTCACTCTTATGAATTTCATTCCGCTGTCCTTAAATGCCGCTTCTACTTCATCGCCTTCATTCTTTCGCATCAAACCGTGATCTACAAATATGCAGGTTAAGTTTGCTCCTATGGCTTTAGATATGAGTTTTGCCACGACAGAGGAATCCACTCCGCCCGACAGAGCCAGCAATACTTTTCCGTCTCCGACTTTTTTTCTGACTTCTTCAACAGCTTCTTCTGCATAATTCTTCATGGTCCAGTCGGCTTTTTCGCCGCAGATTTCAAATATGAAGTTTGCCAACATTTCTCTGCCGAATTCAGTGTGATTCACCTCTGGATGAAATTGAAGAGCATATAGCTTCTTTTCCCTATTTTCCATTGCGGCTATTGGCGTGTTGTCAGTGCTTGCTATTTTCGCAAATCCCTCGGGTAATTCTTCCACCTTGTCCACATGGCTCATCCATACCGTCATGTTGTCTTCCAGTCCTTTAAATATGTCGGATTTTTCTATCTTCAATAGAGTTTTTCCGAATTCTCTTTGTTTTGACGCCTCCACATCAGACCCCAAAACGTGAGCCATGAGTTGCATTCCGTAACACAATCCCAAAACGGGTATCCCCATATCAAATATCTCCCTATCTATCTGAGGGGAATTCTCTTCATAAACGGAGTTTGGTCCTCCTGTGAATATTATTCCTGCCGGTTTTTTTGCCTTGATTTCATCTATGGCTTTGTTAAAGGGCACAACTTCGCAATAGACGTTCAAATCACGCACACGTCTTGCTATCAATTGGTTGTATTGTCCTCCGAAATCTACTACTAATATCATTTTTCGACCTCCTGTCACTGTCTATATTATATGTTATTACAGGAAATTTTTCGATATTATTTTAATATTTTATCTATGTTCTAATGATATTCAGATAAGTTTTTAGGAGAAATACTATGTGTTTGTTCCTTGGAATGGTGCTATCCTCTGTGATAGCTTCTGTACTTTTCATCTGCGTATAAAAGCTTTTCATAGTAGGAATTATATTCGGGTGAAATTTTTCTCAGTTTTGGTATTACTTTTTCATAATAGTTATTTTTCTCTATGTATTCACGAATTTCTTCATTGAATTTACATATATCACTCTTTAAATATTCTTCGCTTTTTTTATAATTTTCATATTCTTTTATGAACTCCTCACTTTTCTCCCAAAATTCATCGAAATTTTCTATGCCCTTTATCTTATCGTCGTTAAATTTTTTCATCATATTTTCATCAATCAATTTCTCCGCTTCGTCCAAAAATTTTTTCGACGATATAGATAACTCCGGCTCATCCATTTCGTCCAAGGCATGTATCAGTTCTTCAAAAATCTTTGATTTTTCTTCATTCAGTTCCTTTTCATTTAAAAAATATCCGTAATGGTAAGCTATCATCTTGCCAAAATATCCGGGAAATACTTGCTTTATTCTATGCAACAAAGTTTCTGATAATTGCAATCTGTTTAACTTCTTTCTCACATCATCAATATTGTCTTCTTTCAAATTCGATATTATCTGCACTTTTTGCAAATACATTTTGTGTTTGCCTTTTATCTTTTCCAAAGCCGTTTTCAAATTTTCTTCGCCATTAATTACTCTGCCTATGGTGATTATATCCATACCTGTTTCTTTCAAAATGGAAATCAGTTTCAATTTTTCTACATCCTTCGCAGAAAATTCCCTATAGTTATTCTCTTCATATACGGGATTAATAAGTCCTTTCGATTCATAATAAAGTATGGCTTTTCTCGTAAGTCCCGTCTTTTCCATTACTTCTTTTATGTACATATGACACCTCCAATTAAAGTATAGTGTCGACCCTTGGGTTCATGTCAACAAAAAATGAATTTAATATAAAATATGTTTATAGCAATGTCTTGATCATATTACATTAAGAGCAAGATAATACAGCGGGCGCGGGCGACCGCCCCTACAAAATCGAAATATATTCAATAACAAAAAGTAGGGGACGATGCTCTCATCGTCCCGAATAATCTTCGAAATATAAAAAGGCTACAAACTTTTGGTTCATAGCCTTTCTATATTTCATTGTGATTTTATTTTAATTTCAATGTTTATTGCACTATATCGGAGATTATTCTCTCCCAGTTTTCAACTATGTCTTCTTTTGAACGACGGGTGTATCTGTGGGTGTTTGCTGCTTCTTGGATTTCGTAGTATGCCCAGTGTTCATTGTTCAAGTCTTTAAATTGGGTTAGGGTTTCGGGGTTTTCTGCTGTGAGTATTCCTGGTTCATCGATTTTTCTGTCGTAGTGTCTATTGAGCATGGTTGCAACTTCTGCTCGGGTTATTGGTGCGTCGGGACGGAATGTTCCGTCGGGATATCCGAGTATGCGTTTGTTTCCGTAGGTGGTGTTAGTATATAACTATGGACACGGAAAGTTGAACATCCTATAATATAAAAA
>CAYFRD010000056.1:0-3048 GCA_964345555.1 uncultured Peptoniphilus sp.
CTTCGACTGCCTGCACCGTCTACGACTACAACTTCTCAGTCACGGAAGGCGGCTGTGGGTCAGGGCCCGCGACCTTGGTGGTTGACTTAGATGGGGTCCAGTGGGATTGCAGCAGAGCCCCTGTGTCCCGCACCGACAACGGACAAGCTCCGATCCTGTCAGCCTCAACTTCCTCCGCCACCGGGTTCGACGCGTGCCTTTCAACGGTCGGCGGGATGAGCTGCTGGAACACTCTGAATGGAAACTCATTTGCCGTCTCTAGGTACGGGTGGACAGAAGGGACTAGCGGCCTAATCCCGGAAAACATTTTCCCTTGGATCGACCAAGTCGAGCGCAGGTAAAGACCCTCTCTGCTCCAAGGCCAGCCCCTCACTTCCCGTCGGCCTCTCTAAGTGAGCGTTGCTTTTCGAGGCCGCGCGAGCGGCTGGTAAGCATGCTTGTGTCAACGCTTTCGACCACTCCATGGCCCGCTAGCACAGAGAGTGGGGGGCGAGCTTCCTTCTGGTCACTTTGAACGTAGCTGTGGTGGCCCACGGCAGTGAAGCGGTGGCCAAAGCGTTCGGACTGGGCTAGGAAGCGGACCCTCCACATGTCTCACCGATCCCCGTGCGTTTGGAAACAAGCTAAGTAGAATTGGCGCCAACATCTGCTTGCTTTAGAAAGATCCCCCTTTGGAGACTCAGCCTGAAGAGTCCGGCTTCGACCCGTCGTCGCAGAAGTCCCCCGCTGATCTTCTCCACGCTGCCTTGAAGCACCTGCATTCCGGAGCAGTGGACCTACAAGAAACGGCGGGCTGGCTTGTAGGACGTGTGAGCAGATCTTTGCAAGATAGTTGGCAAAGTGATGGGCGGCAAATGACCTTGGACCCTGAACTCATAAAGCAGGTCGGGCCGCTCGCTGCGAAAGGGGTTTTTGGGACAACGGCCATTGAAATTTACGAAGGGGGCTACGGCCACGTCGCTAAGTCAGCCGACGGTGAAACTGATGGGAAAACAACGAAAGAAACACCTTTCGAAAAGCTCGTTACGATCGAGATTTCCCAAGGCGGTGGCTACACCGGTGCCGCCCTCTACCAGAGCGCCGCGACGTTTGCCTCCGCGGCTACAGCAGGTTTCCGATACGTCGCAAGGGGGCGGTCGGGACCGTTGGTTCAGGGCTTGCCGCCATGGGAGCAGACCGGTTGGTCAACCAGTTGAGCCAGAAGGCTGTCCTCCCCATTGCAGCCGAGATGCAGGTCCACTCACTCCCTCACTAATCAGAGAAAGACGTACGCGGGGTTGATGCTGCCGGCGAGCGGCTATGACGCCCTCGGCGTCAACTTGGTTACTGCGGTAGAGCGAGTGTTGCGCGCGGCTGGCGCCGAACCGAGGTTGACGCGAAAGGAACTAAGCCCGCAGCACGTCCCACATCGAACCACCAAACCTGCAACGCTGAGGGAGCAAATCCGTGAGGTCTCAGCCTTGCACGCCGATGGCCTCTTAACCGGTAAAGGGTTCACGGAGACGAAGAAGAGGCTATTAGAGCAGCTCTGACCTAGCTGGCCTTCACGACGCTACAGGTTTTAGCTGTCGCGGATCGGAGGACGGCCGACCCGCGCGCTCACAACCATTGAAACTCACGGACGTCGCCGCGAACACGGCTTCGTCAACATTCATCTCCAAACCCCGTCGAACGCCAGCGTCCTACAGGTCGACACGGTTGAACTTCCTAGAACTTGTCTTTTCCCGCGAATAGAAGATTCCGGGTACGTTAGGCTGGTGTGGCGCAGCTCTCACGCATGCTTGGTGGGCGTGCGCGCGCCAACAGAAAGGGAGTTAGGCATGTGTACCCGCGTTTTGTACAACGGCAAGGGCGGCAGAGTTCTCACCGGACGCTCAATGGACTGGAAAACTGAGTTGCAGACCAATCTTTGGGTGTTTCCCCGGGGAATGGAGAGGGACGGCGCCGCGGGCGATCTGTCCTACAAATGGAAGTCGCGCTATGGCAGCATCATCGCTAGCGGTTACGAAGTGAGCACCACGGATGGGATAAACGAAGCAGGCTTGGTTGCGAACGTCTTGTGGCTGGTGGAATCCGGGTACCCGTCCGTGCAGGATGGTCGCCGGAGCATTTCGTTGGCGATCTGGGCGCAATACGTTTTGGATTGTTTCGCCACCGTTGAGGAGACTGTGGAGGCGCTGCGGCGGGAAGATTTTGTGGTTGTGACGGAGTCCGTTCCCGGTGAAGAGCGTTTGGCAACCATGCACTTGTCGGTCTCCGACGCGTCTGGGGACAGCGCAATCTTCGAATACATTGACGGAGAGCTGCGTATCCATCACAGCCGCGAGTACAAGGTGATGACAAACTCTCCGACTTTCAGTGAGCAGTTGGCGATCTCTTCTTACTGGAACGATATTGGTGGGACGATCATGTTGCCGGGAACCAACCGTGCGGCCGACCGGTTCGTGAGGGCCCGCTTCTACATAGACGCCATTCCACAGGTCGAGGATCGACAGAAGTCGATCGCCGCAGTTTACAGCGTGGTACGGAACGTGTCCGTCCCTTATGGGATTTCGACGAAAAATGAGCCAAACATTTCCACGACCCGTTGGCGGAGCGTTTCAGACCACAAGGATCTTGTTTACTACTTCGAGCCGACTTTGTCCCCCGGCATTTTTTGGGCGCGCCTGACCAACTTCGACCTGTCAGAGGGCGCTCCCTGCATGAAGTTAGACATCGAGGCGCTTCAGCAGCAGGGCCGTTCAGGTAACGCCAATAACGAGTTCGTTCCCTCCGAGCCTTTCAGGTTCCTTCCCGCAACTTCGTGAGCCTGCTGCCATTCTTCGCCTTTGACAAGTGGGAGGGTCCGGGTCCTTGGGCCCTCCTTCGCTCTGGTCGTGGTTTGATGCTCGGAGCGCTGCGGCCCGCTGGTTTGTTAAACGTGTTTGGGCCCAAGCGTTTGCTTGGGCCCTGTTTGCATCTGTTTGTTTGTTTGCGCTTGTTGTGC
This sequence comes from uncultured Peptoniphilus sp., assembly GCA_964345555.1. Lineage (GTDB taxonomy): Bacteria > Bacillota > Clostridia > Tissierellales > Peptoniphilaceae > Peptoniphilus_E. The sequence continues at coordinate 2,987 of CAYFRD010000056.1, forward strand.
GCTTACATGTTTTGTGTTTTGGGGGGGTGTGCTATTTTCCCGCACCCGTGTGGGTGGAGTAT